>CANRHJ010000070.1 GCA_947630355.1 Candidatus Gastranaerophilales bacterium
TTAAACAGCCGGAAAGAATAAAAAGAATTTATAAGACTTTGCCGTTATTTTTGTTTAAAGCTATAATAGAAAGTATAACCGACAGGTAATGTGTTTTAAAGAGGGGAATTAATGTTAAAAGAGTTACCGACAGAAGAAATAAAAGAGATGGAAAATGTATCAAAGAAGCTTCGAAGGGAAGTACTTCAAATGATATATAATGCGAAGTCGGGGCATCCGGGCGGTTCTTTATCATCAATTGATATATTAAACGTACTTTTTACCAAGTGTATGAAACACTTTCCCGATTGCGAAAAAAATAAAGAATACAATACCCGAGACAGATTTATACTCTCGAAAGGTCATGCATCGGCAGCATTATACGCTGTAATGGCTCATTGCGGATATTTTAAAGAAGAAGAATTAATGACCTTCAGAAAATTAGGTTCAAGATTACAAGGACATCCTTGCAGTAATAAATTAAACGGGATAGAGGTATCAACGGGCTCACTGGGGCAGGGATTGTCGATTGCCTGCGGAATTGCTTTAGGATTAAGACTTGATAATATAAACAGTAAAGTATATGTATATCTTGGTGACGGGGAGCTTGAAGAAGGCAGTGTATGGGAAGCTGCGATGAATGCGGCTCATAAAAAATTAAATAATATTATTGCAATTGTTGATAACAATAAACTTCAAATTGACGGAAAAACAAAAGATGTAAAAGATATAGGTGATATTAAAGCAAAATTTGAGGCCTTCGGCTGGAATGCAATTGAAACTAACGGTCATGATATAAACTCAATATATAAATCAATACAAGTCGTTCAAAACTCCCAAAAACCTGCCGTAATAATAGCACATACCATTAAAGGCAAAGGTGTATCATTTATGGAAAACAATCCGAACTGGCATGGCAAAGCACCAAACGAAGATGATTTAAGAAAAGCATTAGAAGAGTTAAAGTAGGTGAATATGATAAGAGAATGTAAATCTGTAAGGAATGCATACGGTAAAACTATTTCGGAGTTAGGAAACGAAAATAAAAATATAGTTGTACTTGATGCTGATTTATCATGTTCAACACAGACACAAATATTTGCGAAAGCACACCCCGACAGATTTTTCAATGTAGGTATAGCGGAGCAGGATTTGATGACAACTGCTGCAGGTCTTGCTTGTACGGGTAAAACAGTATTTGTATCTACTTTTGCCATTTTTGCAACAGGCCGGGCATGGGAGCAAATAAGGAATACAATATGTTACTCAAATTTAAACGTGAAGATTGCGGCGACACACGGCGGAATAACGGTAGGTGAAGACGGTGCCAGCCATCAGGCATTGGAAGATATTTCACTAATGAGAAGTATACCTAATATGACCGTAATCGTACCGGCTGATGAAACAGAAACAGCCCAAGCCGTAAAATATGCCGCAGATACATTCGGGCCGTGTTATATAAGAATAGCAAGAACTAATCTGCCAGACGTTTATGACAAAAATTATAAATTTAATATAAAGAAAGCAATAATTCTCAAAGAAGGTTCCGATATATCAATCTTAACAAACGGAGAAACTTTGGTTGAATGTTTAGATTGTGCTAAAATATTGGAAGAAAAAGGAATAAATGCCGAAGTTATAAGTATACCCGTCGTAAAACCTATAGACAAAGAAACAATAATCCAATCGGCGAAAAAAACCGGCAAAGTTGTAACAGTGGAAAACCATTCAATAATCGGCGGTTTAGGGAGTGCCGTATGTGAAGTATTGTCCGAATCATATCCGGTAAAAGTAACGAGAATAGGAATAAATGATGAATTCGGTCAAAGCGGTTCAGCAAAAGAACTTTTGGCATATTATGGACTTACTTCCGATAAAATAGCGCAAAAAATAATAGGGATAATTAAATGATACAATTAAGAAATGTATATAAGAAATATAAAGATAATTATGCACTGCAGAATATAAATTTGGACATTATGTCAAGTGAATTTGTCTTTTTAACGGGTTCATCGGGTGCAGGAAAATCAACTTTGATGAAATTATTATACAGAGAAGAAGTTCCGACATCGGGTACCGTTATGATTGGAAATATAAATATTGTTAAATTACCTAATGATCGGGTGCCCAATATAAGAAGATGTATGGGGATTGTTTTTCAGGACTACAAATTACTTCCTAACATTAGCGTATATGACAATGTAGCATTTGTTATAAGAACACTCGGCATGAGATCAAAAGAGATACAGGAAAGAGTAACGGGTGCATTAAAAGTAGTAGGATTAATAAATAAAATGAATTCAAAACCTTGTGAACTTTCCGGCGGCGAACAGCAAAGAGTCAGTATCGCAAGAGCTATCGTTAACGGGCCTCCTTTATTGATTGCCGATGAACCTACAGGAAACCTTGATCCGAAAAATTCATTGGAAATTATGCAAATCCTTGAACAAATTAACGAAAAAGGCATAACCGTAATTGTTTCAACACACGATAAAGATATTGTGGACTATTTCAGAAAACGCGTAATAACAATGGAACAAGGTCAAATCATAAGAGATGTACAGGCAGGTACTTATGAATAAAAAGCGAATGATAAAAGAAACCGTAAAAAAACATATACCTCAAAAACACTTATCATCCATCAGGATAATGTACCGAATTGTGATGGAGACAATATACGGTATTAAGAGAACCGGATTAATAAATATAGCAATAATAGCAGCGATGGCTGCAATATTAACAATATTCGGAGCTTTATTCAGAACAAGTTTTTCGCTGAGTTCATTTGTGGACAAACTTGGTGATGCCTTTGAAATATCAGTTTATTTAAAACCTAATATTGATCCCGTATATATGTCATCAAGAATAAAAGAAATAGAACACGTAAAGAAAATAAACATAATCACAAAAGAACAAGCTTGGGAAGAAATGAACAAAGATATAGATGTATCGGGCTTGGAAAATCCGCTGCCGGATACTCTGCACGTTACCGTAGATGATCCGAGTAATATTGTTAATGTCTGCGAGAGCATTAAACAGGTATCAGGCATTGAAAATATGTCTTATGCACAAGAAATGGCTAAGAAATTACAAACCATCACTACCGTATTTAATACCGTGACAATATTTGTACTGATTGCTGCGGCTATTTTAACAATAATAATTATCAATTGCACAATTCAACTTGTAATTCAATCAAGAAAAGAAGAAATAGAGATAATGAGATTAATGGGCGTAAGTAATTGGTATATTAAAATACCTTTAATATTGCAAGGTGCAATATACGGTTTTTTGGGAGCTATAATCTCATTAATACCATTAAATACGGTACAAACGGGATTATTAAAACTGCATTTGTTCTTCAACGTTGCGCCTTTGAATTTTGCAACAAACATAGTAGTATTCAGTATATTTGTTATGGCAATATTCTTTAGTGCAAGCGGAAGTATGTTATCTATAAAAAAACACCTTCAGGTGTAATTTTTATTTAAAAATTAAAAACCGATGGGTTTTGAATGTTTTAAATCAGCAGACATATAATCTTTTCTTGAAGGTTTTTCTTCTGAAGTTGTGTTTATTGCATATATAAAATCATTTTTGTTGACCTCGTCCCTGTTGCGTTTTAAAGCATTCAACATAGCTTCTTGGGTAATTTTGGTAATAGAATCGTTAGAATAGCCATCTAATAATTCTGATATTTGAATTAATTCATCATCATTTTTAGCAAGATTTAACCCTTTTTTATGAGCAGAAAGGAGTTTAAAAAGCAAATCTTTTCTTGCATTTTTGTCAGGCAAATCAACGAAACATCTTGAATCGAAACGTCGTCTTATAGCAGCATCAACGTTATCAATCCTGTTTGTTGCTCCAATAATAAATATATTTTTAGATTTAGCATCATCCATAGCCTGAAGTAAAGTAGTAACTTGTTTTATATCTTCATTATCAATTCTGTTGCCCCTGTTTAAGCCGATACTGTCAATTTCATCCATAAAAAGCAGACAAGGCTTCCCTGATTTTTGAGCGAAATCAATAGCTTCATCAAAGGCAGCTTGCAGATTTTTTGAAGTATTGTTTATATACATAGAACCGACTTTGCTTATATTTAACAGGAACATGGGCAGATTAGCTTCATAAGCAAGTGCTTGGGTAATATATGTTTTACCGCAGCCCGGCGGGCCGTAAAGAAGTATTCCTCTGGGAAATTTTTTCCCGTATTCTTCAAAATCCAATTGTGCCTGCTTCGGATTTTTTATAGACTGCAAAATTCCGTCTTGCAGTTCAACTTTAAGATTATCCATGCCTGCTACATCATTAAATCCTTTTGGAGAGTCAGAATCGGGAGTATATAATTTTAATAATGATTGTTTTTTAAGTGCGGTTGATATTTTAGAAAGCAAATCATCTTGTGTTGAAGCGGTTTGTAAAGAATTATTTGATGTTTTATTTTCGTTTTTTTCTTTTTTAATGTTTAACGATTTCGATGTTTTTTCATCAGGTTCTTCAAATTCTTTATCAGGATATTCTCTCCAGGCATTCAAAGATCTTAATACACTTTTTCTCCAATCAACGGATTTTGAGCCGTGAAGCATGTATTCTTTTTTATAGTGTGCATATTCTCTTTCAACATAATTAATATCTTTATTAAAGGCAGAGGTGGCTACATATCCTGCAAGTTTTTGTTTGAAAGTTAAAAATAAATCAATAAAATCCGTGTAATAATATATCTGGTGTTTATCCTCAAGATTAATAATAGAGTCTTCAAGGAAATTACAATAGGAATTTAACGCAGATAAAGCTTTTGACCAAGATTTATCAACTGTCCTATATTTGGAAATTTTTTGAACAAGTTCTTTATTTAATTTTTTATCATAGCCGAAATTGACATTATAATTAGTATTAAGTGAAATTTTCAAAACAGATTATCCTCTTTTGTCTATTTAAAAACAAGTGAAAAAATTTTTTGTTACTTGAATTAATAAACATATTTATGATAATATAAAAGAGACTTGGAGAAGTGGCCGAGTAGGTTTAAGGCGGCACCCTGCTAAGGTGTTGTGTGAGGTAACTTGCACCCAGGGTTCGAATCCCTGCTTCTCCGTTTTTTATGTCTTATTTTAAGATATCTGCAATTTATAACTGTTTAACAAGTATGGATTTAATTCACCTTCGTTAAAATATTCTCTGGGTTTGGGAATAAATTTTGTGTCATAAAATAAGCCTACAATTTCATCGGAGAAAAATCCGCCTTTTTCAGTTAATCTGATTATATTTTCGTCTTCGGTAATTAAACCGTAATTTTTTATTTTTTGTATTATCGGATAAACTATGGAATTTTCTATATTAATACCTGTTACCCTTTTGTAATTACTTTTTCTGATAAAATAATTTTTCAAAGGTAAAATACAAGCCCATCTCTGTTGTGCTTCCGAATTCCTAACATATCCGCGATTAAACGGCAGCATTCCATGTTTAATTCTTTCATAATATTCATCAAACACGGGGGTATTTAATACAAATCTGTTTCTCAGAGAAGAAAATGCCGATAATCCCAAACCGATTTGATCATAAAGCATGCAACACTGATCATAAGCATAAAGAGATATATATGATTTCTTTTTGGTAAATACTCTTCTAAGGTTTTCATTGTATCCAAACTCTTTTAAATAGTCGACAACCATTTGTTTCATCCTCATTGTATCTTCAGCGGAAGGCATTTTATCGGGATGATTTTCTTTGTAATATTTTATTGAACCTTGCTGATCACCATAGGCATCAATTTTTAATCTATAGAATTGGATTTCTTCCGTATCAAGTTTAACAATTTGTTTTAAATCATCATACCAATTTTTTAATGTTTGTCCCGGATGTCCGTATATAAATTCAATATTTGTTTGAAATCCCATATTAAGAGAATTTTTGATTGCTTCTAAAGCGCCTTTTTTATCGTGATCTCTGTTCATTAGTTTTAATATTTCATCATTGAGAGATTGTATACCGATAGTAAGCCTGTTTACTCCGTATTGTTTGAGTATCCTTAGCCTTTCTTCTCCGTCCTTTCCAATCAAAGTGGATGGTGAAACATCATAATTAAATTGATGCATTTTGTTCATGTCGCATTTGGACGTAAAGAACTTTAAAAACCTTTCAAGCTGTTTTGGAGTTAAATCTGTAGGTGTCCCCCCCCCAATAAGAATTGCTCTCGGTTTCAGTTGATTTATTCCTAAGGAATTTAAATATATATCTATTTCTTTTTCAAGCGCATCAAGGTATTCATCTTTTTCACCATCTGTTCTGTTGTATCTTGACGGATAATGACAATATATACATTTAGAACGGCAAAAAGGAATATGAACATATATATCAATATATCCGTCATCAGGAATTGTATAATTATTGAACATTTCATCATAATTTATATTCGGGTATTGAGTAATTGGCGGATAATGAACACCTGCAGGTAAAAATTCTCCCGTATTTGTATGAACTCCCAATTTCTGCATTTCATGGAAATCATTTACTCTTTTATCCGATAATTTAATTAATTGTTCAAAATCCATTTATAATGCTCCTTTATACATTATAATTATTCCGGCTATTGTAAATACTAACCCCAGATACTCTTTTAATTTTGGTTTATATTTAAATAATATTACCATAAAGATTATAATAAACAAAGGTTCTAAAGTCATTATTGTGCTTGCTATTATTAATTGACAGTATTTAATAGCTGATAATGACATCCAAAATCCTCCGAATGTAGCAAGTGCAATTGTTGATATTAATTTTATATTATAATTTTTTTCATTTAGTCTATTTTTCCAAGCAGGAAGCTGTTTTGAAATTATCCCGAAAATAAACAATACAATGCCGGCCGAAAGCATTCTGTACATTGTTGCAGTGATTGTTGAGACACTGCTAAATACCGGTTTTATAATCACCATTGAATATGCGCTGCATATTAAAGATAATACGGCAAATAAAAGCCCCCAAAATGTAGTCCGAGCTTTTTCGTTATTTTCAATATTTAGCGGGAAAATAAAAAACGAAAGCCCGATCAAGATTACAACAATACCGACCCAATTTATTAAAGAAGGCATTTCCCCTAAAAATATTAATCCGAATATTCCGTTAAATAAATCAGGACCTACGAATAAAATTATTGATAAAAGCAGAGGGGATAATCGATTTAACGAGGCAAAAAATAAGCTGTCTCCTATTGCTATACCTATTATTCCGCTTGCCATTACGGGAAGAATAACCTCTTTAGATATAATAAAATTTGTTCCCGTAAGTAAAATTGCAATAAATAAAAAGAAAACGCTTAAAGAGGATTTTATAAACGTCATACCAATCGGCTCTAATTTTTCTCCCAGTTTTTTAAATATAAGAGAACATAATGCCCACGATGCCGTTGAAATAACCGCAAAAGTTATTCCTAAAATCGATTTTTCCATATCTTCTTAATCTTTTCTTTAAAAATTTCAGTAAAGGTTACAACATACCTGATATTACTGCTTGCATACTGATTTTTAAAATCACTTCTGTTGAATATATCTTTTATGTTTAGTATATAAAATAGTTTTGAATGCTGTATCCAAGATATTTTATGTCCATTTATTATGTTTTTGTTAATGAAAACCAAATCCATTGTGTAATCTGTAAGTTTGTTCGGATAAAAATATGAATGCATATCATAAGTCGGAATACCATTACATAGAAAAGTATTTCTGGCTATGAGAACAAAATTCTTTTGAATTTCATCCAACATTTGTATTCTGTTTATTATATATGCCGGATTGTCTAAATGGATTGAGAGATTCATAGCTGTTATTTGATCGGAATATTTCAATATATCAGGCATAACCTCAGCTTCGGCACCGGCTATATCCATTTTTAAATATATTTTTTTATTTTCCAATCCTAATTCTTTTAATTTATCACCAAATTTATGAATTTTTTCAGATGATACTTGATCTCTTATTAAATATTTGTCGGTTCCTATACATTCACTGTAGAAATGAAAATTCGGATAAGGAATTTCAACACTTTTAACACCGCAGTCAAATGCATATACAGGACATTTCGTTTCACTATCAAATCTGCTTTCAAATGAAATATCTTGTTCAATTCCGTACGACATTAAAGCTTCTGATTGTTCTAAAGCAATTAAAGGACATAAGCGCAATTTCCAATCCAAAAATGTAAGTTGTAAATTTGTATCATCTGCTTTTACTTTATGAATAAGTAACTTAGGCAACATCAATGTAAATGTTTGCCCCATACACTTTTTATTATTCTCATACATACAAGTCTTAATAATTGTTTCTTTATTTGACAGTATTAACCAATAACTAGTGAATTGGACCAAAACAATAACCAGTGTAATAATAAAACTTATAATAATAATTTTCTTTAACTTAAACATATGATTATGTTATTATAAAAACAAAAATATAACAAGAAATTAACTATGAACAATATAATTTCAAACATAAGAAATTTAGAAAAAGAAAAAATAATTGAAATCTTACAATATAAAGATGTCAACCATTTAAAGCTATTAAATATAGCCAGAGACATCAGAAATAACGGGAAATTTAAAAATAAAGCAGAATTACGAAGCGTTATAGAAATATCAAATATATGTTCACAAAAATGTAAATATTGTTCGATTGGAAACAAAAAAGAAGGGAAATTTATTCAGAACAAAAATGACATAATAAAGAAAGTCAGAATGCTGGCAGATAAAGGCCGCAGAACCTTTTTACTTCAATCCGGCGAAAGTAAAAATCAAAAATTTATTGATGATATTTCAAGTTGCTGTGAAGAAATAAAGAATATAAATTCTGATATTCAAATAATATTGTGTCTTGGTAACCTGACAAAAAGGCAATATAAACAGTTAAAAGATGCAGGAGCTGACAGATATGTATTAAAATTTGAAACATCTAACGCTGAACATCATAAATTCTGCAGACCTTCCGACAATATTGAAAATCGTTTAGAGTGCATAAATAATTTGATTGATTTGGATTTTAAAGTGGGAAGCGGTAATATTGTTGGTTTACCCATGCAAACATTGGATAATCTGTATGAAGATTTGGTTTTAATAAACAGTTTAAAATTGTCTATGGTAAGTGCTACAAAATTTATACCGAACGAATTCTCGGAATTCAGAAACTACCCTGCCGGAGATATAAATTTAACATTAAACTTTATAGCGGTATTAAGAATACTTAAACCTGAATGTTTAATACCCTCTACATCATCACTTTCAATTGACAATAAAAACGGACAATATGAAGGTCTTATGGCCGGTTGTAATACGGTAACAATTCATGACGGAACACCAAAGGAATTTGAAAAGCAATTTATGATATATTCAAAAGACAGATTTACTCCTGCCGAAGAATTTTGCAGAAACATTATTAAAGATGCATCTATGATTCCGGAAAATAAATTAATTCTTTAATGCAAAATGC
>CANRHJ010000071.1 GCA_947630355.1 Candidatus Gastranaerophilales bacterium
CCTTGATAAAGATGACACATTTACCGCAAAATCACCGAATTGAGTATTCTTTGGAATTTCCGCCTGCAATTCTATTTTCTCATCGCCTGTCATAGCTCCGAGCTGTCCTGTCCGCGCAAGTTCTTGCAGTGCTGTTTTTACTTCTTCCAAAAAATACTCTTTTAACATCTTTTTGCTTTCTTTTTTCTCAATTACTTTTTTAATATAGCAAAAAAATGTTATTTTTTAATCTCTTATACTAATTTTTCTTCTACTATTTTTTCGTATATGTCTACGGTAGACGTAATATTATCTATGTTTTTCAGAAGTTCTTTTATTTGTGCATCTGCTTCAAATTCGGAATTTTCTTCAAATAATTTTTTATCCATAAATATATACTCCAAAAACTAACTCAATATTTTTATCGGAATTTATTTATAAAACTTTAGTTATTTTTTGTATAAATTTACAAATTATTACAATTGTCTGTTTAGGCAATTGATATGAATTTTTTTTCGTTATTTT
Organism: Candidatus Gastranaerophilales bacterium; assembly: GCA_947630355.1. Lineage (GTDB taxonomy): Bacteria > Cyanobacteriota > Vampirovibrionia > Gastranaerophilales > Gastranaerophilaceae > Avigastranaerophilus. The sequence continues at coordinate 505 of CANRHJ010000071.1, forward strand.
TTAAAGAATTTTATTGTTTTTTGGCGGTTTCATACAATAATATAGACACTGATACCGCTAAATTTATTGATTCAACATCATTTCCCATTTTTAGTTTTATATTATGTTTTGCTTTATTTACTAAATCTTTGCTTAAACCGTTCGCTTCGCTTCCGAACATCAATATACTTTTATTAAATTTTGAGCTTTCTTCCGGAGTTATATTACTTTCTTTATGGAGACACGTTGATATTAATGTATGATTTGGGAATATTTTGCTTATATCTTCGCCTTTTTTAATTTCCGCAACGGGAATTTTAAAGAAGTTTCCGCTCGCGGAACGTATTACTTTCGGTGAATAAAGCTCCACACACTCACCGTATAATATAATCCCTTCCGCACCAAACGCTGCGGCACTTCTTATTATCGTACCAAGATTTCCGGGATCTGACATCTCTTCTAAGAGTATTAACTTCTTTTTATCTTTTAAATCATCCGTTTTGTATTCTTTTATCTTTGCAATTGTTATAACTTCGCAAGCGGAAGCGGTACTTGCCAGTTTCTTCATGTCTTCGGGTGATATATATGTTACTTCCTTATTATACGTTTTTAATTCTTTTGTTGAATATATTTCATAAATTTCTATTCCGGCTTCTATTATCTCGGATAAAGCCTTTTCACCTTCTACTATAAACTTATTGCTTTCTTTTCTGTATTTTTTTTGTTGAAGTTTTTTTAATTCTTTTATTTTGTTTTTTGATATTTCTTTTAAAGGATGCATGCACCTGCCTGCCATTTCATATAATAATACTTTTCATAATCGTTCATCATTGATAAATCTACCAATTTTATTTCAAACGGGAAATGCGAAAATGTTTTTATTATTATATTATTTTCATCAGTATCGGCGTATACCGTATTTTCTAATCTGACACCGCCCCATCCCTCTTTATATGCTCCCGGTTCTATTGAAAAAACAGTATTCTTTTTTATTTTTGTTTTGGATATGTCTTTTGAAGTAACTCTCGGCGGATTTTCATGTACCGATATACCGACACCATGACCTGTTGCATGGGCAAACTTATATTCCTCGCTTAAACTTTTTTCTATTGTTTCTCTTGCAGTTTTATCTATGTCAAAATATGTGGATTTTTTGTTATACTTGTTAAAATACGCGTTTAAAAATGCTTTTAACACTGCCGTATATACCGTTTTTTGATCCGATGAAGGCTCACCCTTTACGAAGGTTCTTGTTGTATCCGTAGCATAACCGCCTTCATAATATCCGCCGTAATCTATCAGAAGAAAATCCCCGTTTTCTATTCGCTTACTCTTTGACGGATTTGTATAATGTATTATTGATGAATTGCTTCCGCCTGCCACTATAGGCTTAAAACTTAATGACAATGCTCCGTTCGATTTCATTGATTCTACCAGCGCCTCATAATATTCATATTCGCTGTATATCGTTTCGGATAATAACATGTCATTTATCACTCTTAAAGAATTATCCGCTCTCTCAAAACAATTTTTTAAATGGCTTATTTCATTATCGTTTTTTACGGTTTTAAACAAATTTAAATAACTCTTGGATATTTTATTGCTTTGATTTATTTGTTTAAAATCATTAACTGATATTTTGTCTTCATCAGTATAAATTATTGATTTTTGAATATTCCTTAAATCATTTTCATATTCTTTCAGCGGCAGCTGTACATAATTCTTTCCGATTTCAGGCAGTTTACAGTCAGAGTATATCTTTACTCCTTCCTCATTTATTATTGCTTTCGCGGGAAATATTGAACTGTAATTAAAATCGTATGACCTTAAATTCGTAATATATGCTATATCTTCCAATGAAGTTACCGCTATATTAAACTTTTCACCCGCATATTCCTTTATCATTTCATATTTTTGATCCGCACTTAAGCCTGTTATCTCTTCTTTTACATTAAACACATTGTATTTTACTTCTTCCGGAGCGGATTTCATTAAATATTCCGTAACAGGATCAATACTTAATACTTTTATTATTGAATTTTTTTCTTGAAGCTTTTTTTGTAATTCATCAAAAAATTTCTTTGATATTTTTTTACCTGTTATTCCCAGTTTAAAATATCCCGGTATTATTTCCGTCAAGGCCGTTAAATAACTCTTATTTAACGGTATTTTTATTACTTCGGTTTCTTCTTTGTTAACTTCTTTATCAGCCTGTTCGTGATAACGTGTGTCAACAAATAAATACATTTTTTCTTCCGTAAATAAAACATCTCCCGTCGAGCCTGTAAAGCCCGTTACGTGGTACCTTGAATTTTGATTCAGCATATTATATTCAACAAGAAATTCATTTGTTGAATTTATTATTAATCCGTCTATATCGTTTTTTTTAAGAAACTCTTTTAAGTATTCTTTTAATTCCGTATCCATCAGTCTTGTTTATCTGTTAAATATATTAAATGATAACCGAATTGTGTTTTAACGGGATTTGATATTTCGCCCGTATTCATATTGAAGGCTGCATCTTCAAACTCTTTTACCATTTGTCCCCGTGAAAAATATCCCAAGTCGCCTCCGTTTTGGCCGGATGGGCATAATGATACTTCTTTTGCCGCTTGCGCAAATGATTTCCCGTTTTTAATTTCTTCTTTTATCTTTGCAGCTTCTTCTTCTGTTTTTACCAGAATATGACTTGCCTTTACATATTTTGCCATAATTACTCCTTTTCTTGAAGTATAGCACGACTATTTTTTTTGAACAAATTTATTGTATAATTCTTGTTAAAACGAGGGAGTCTTATGAAAATATTTAAATATGTCTTTTTGATTTTGTTTATTATTTTTATGTACATTTTTACAAAGATATATTTAAATATGGAATCGCCTTTATATACGTGCGATCTTTCAGAGTATAACTTGTCATTTATTGATTACTCAAAACTTCTTTATTCTGATTTTAAATCTTTTATTTCAAGTTTTGCATCTGAGATTTATACCTTAAACAGAAATCCGTTTTTAAATATTTTCTTTTTCCCTTTTTATCCTTTTTTTAAAGAAAGCAGATACGGTTATATTATGGCAATTAATTTAATTTTTATGATGCCTGTTATGATTCTTCTGTTTAAACTTATTAACTGCGGTTTAGTTAATAATTCTTCGGGAAAAATTGAGTTTAACTCAAAGGCTGTTGAAATTCTCTTTTCAATTTCCGCTGCCTTCGTAATATTTTTAAGCCCTTCTCTGTGGCATACTTCTTTAAAAGCTATTCCTGATATATGCGGCATGATACCTGTTCTTTTTGCATTTATCCTTTACCTAAAATACGGATTTGATAAAAAAATACCCGTTAAAATTATACTTTTAACAGCATTTTTACTTTATTTCTCTTTCCTTTTGAGAAGATGGTATTCCGTTGTTATTTTATCTTTTTTGATTTCGGTAGTTATTCAAAATCTGATTGAATCAATAATTGATATTACAAAAAGCCGTTACGGAGAGCAAATTAATGATTTAAATTTGCTTAAAGATGTTATTCATAAAACACTTTTTTCTTCTTTGAATATATTTATTTTCATATTTATCGTCGGCATTCTCGCTTTATTATTTCAATTTGGTTATGTAAGCCACAGTATATTTAATGAAATTCACGAACGTTCCATGTTTATTGTTCAATACAATCAATGGAGAATTATCTTATTTCATCACGTCGGTTTATTGTTCCTTGTTTTTGCCATATTAGGTATTGTTTTGGGATTTAAATACAGATTGGCAAGATTTGCTTTCCTGAATTTGTTCATTTATCTTTCTTTGTATATTTTACTTATGAATAATCAATTTATATGGATTAATCATAATATTTTTCCGGCATGCATGATTATTATTTTAACCTGTATCGGTATATACAGCTTTATCAACCTTATTAAAGTAAATGTTATAAGTTCCGTAGTGCTGCTTTTAATAATTATATACAGTTGTTTTAATATCACGGTATTTTTTATGCCGATTAATACTTTCGGTTTTTATCGTATATTCCCTTATACCACATCATATCCCGAAAAAACGGATAATTTTAATCAAATACAAGATATGTATTCATATCTTGAAAATGAATATGCAAAGAATAAAAATATAAAATTAGCAATATATGGCCTAAATCGCTGGGTGGGATACTGGCAATTCAGAAGTTTAAATCCGGCGAGTGAATTTGCAAAAAACAATGTTTTGTTTGAAACAATTGATGACAGAGAATTTAAAGGAAATGAGATTAATGCCGATTTCGTTCTTGTCGTTAATCCTTTGGGATTATATTTTGATGATGACTCGGTATGCCGGGTGCTCACGTATACTCAACAAATGTTTCTGCACGGTAAAGGTATCGCTAAAAATTATTCCTTAGTCAAAGAATTTAACTTAGATGATAAAGATAACAGTAAAGTTATGTTATTTAAAAGAAATAAACCTTTGTCTGAAAAACAAATTAAAAAATATTTACAACATTTTTATCAATATTATCCGGAATGGGAAAATTCCGATTTTGTTAACAATACGGGAAAAAACGAATAATAAAATTCACCTGAAATATTTTCAGACAAAAAAATATTTTATACGTTTTGTAAAAGTATGATTATAAGCGGAATAACAAACGGAATAAATACTGTATCAAATTCACAAATGCGGAATGTATTGAATGCTCCTGCTTTGAATTTTTCTCAAAAATTAAAGCTTAAGTACCAAGATATAAGTCCTTATTGTAAGAATTCCGCGAACCGATTATGCGGTGTTAGTTTTACCGCTGCCCATTTTATAAAAAAAAGTTTATCAAAGGATATTTTTGAACAGAAGTATGTTTCATTATCAGACAAAGCTGTTCAGGAATATTTTTCGAGATTTCCCAAATATAAAATCAATGAATACAAAAAATTATCAGCGGACGAACTTCAAGCATTAAGAATAATATCTAAAGATACAAATTTAGTTAAAATAGCTGATGAAAGTATCAATATGGCATTATTATTAAAGTCATATTTGGACAATAAGTACGGAGAAGGCAAATACACTTTTGTATCAGTAGGCCGTTCGCCCGCCGCTATCGCGAGAGTTTTTGAATTTATGGGACAAGAAGTTAAATACATCCCTATTTCCGGTTTGAGAGTTATGTCCGAATATAAAGAATGCAGAAGCGTTGAAACAGGCGCTGAATACTATGCCAAATTTCTTAAACAACAGGGAATTACAAAAAAAGATATTTCAAATTCCGATAAAAAGTATCTTTTCTTTGATTATACTTACACCGGAAACTCGTTAAACTTGTTTAAAGAAATTTTGTTGAACGATTTTGGACTAAAAAATTGTGAAAATATAGAATTTTTGAGTTTAAACAAAGAACTTGAAAATGCTTCACAAGAGAATAAATCATATACTCCTTACGAAAGAATATCCGATTCATACAGAATAAAGATGTTAGAGGAATTGGAGGATAAATATCCCAAATTACAAAGAAAAATATCTTCATTGTACAAAAGTAATTTAACCGATTATGACAGATTAAAAATTGATGTTTTTCTTTATAATTCAATAAACTTATTTGGTTCAGTACCCGAGAATTATTCGGGTATGCCATCATTATATCTGGATAATATGAAAAAGATTAAAAAAGCGGATAAAACCGTATCGGTATCTGCTAATCAATATAATTTTTTATTAATAGATAAATTGATTAAAATTGGTTTATTAAACTACAACAAATGTAATAAGAATTGTTTATAAAAATTGTGTTTACAGTATAATTTTCTATATGAAAAAATTATACATAGAAACATTAGGCTGCCAAATGAACAAATCAGATAGTGAAAGGATATCCGGAATTCTTTCACACTTTGGTTATCAGGAAACAGATAATCAGAAAGAAGCTGATTTATTGATAATAAATACCTGTTCCATAAGACAATTATCAGCAGATAAAGCATACAGCCAGCTTGGTGTTTGGGGAAAAAGAAAGAAAGACAAACCGGAATTAAAAATAGCAATATGCGGATGTGTTGCTCAGCAGGATAAAGATAAAATAAGGAAAAGAGCACCTTATGTAGATTTAATTTTCGGTACTCACAATATTTATGAACTTCCCGCTTTGATAAAAAAAATTGAGAATAATGAAAAAGTATGTGCTATAACCAATGTTCCGTTTGCGGAAAATCAAAATAACTTTCAAATAAACAGAAAAGATTCCGTAAATGCTTGGATTCCGATTATAGAAGGCTGTAATAACTTTTGTACATACTGTGTAGTTCCGTATACACGCGGGCGTGAGCGTTCACGTATCCCCGAAGAAATTATAAAAGAAGCACAAAACATCATTAAACAAGGGTTTAAGGAAATAACTTTGTTAGGACAGAATGTTGACAGTTACGGTAAAGATTTAAATAATCCGAATATTACTCTTGCAAATTTATTAAGGAGTCTGAATAAGTTAGAAGGTAAATTCAGAATACGTTTTGTTACATCTTATCCTTCAGATATTACGGATGATCTTATAAAAGCTGTTGACGAATGTGAAAAAGTTTGCAGATATTTTCATATTCCGATGCAATCAGGTAATTCACGTATATTAAAAGAAATGAACAGACGTTATACAAAGGAAGAGTATTATAATATTGTTCATAAAATAAGGAATAAATTTGACGGAGTAACAATAACAAGCGATTTTATAGCGGGATTTCCGTCTGAAACGGAAGAAGAATTTAACGATACATTAGAAGCTATGGAAGAACTTGAGCTTGATTACAGTAATACAGCAGCATATTCTCCGCGCGAGTTTACCAAAGCTGGTAAAATGACAGAAAAATTTATTCCCGACGATGTAAAATCCGCCAGATTAGAGCGTTTAAATGCCAAAAACAGAGAAATGGCACTTCTTTCCAACAAAAAGTTTTCAGGTAAAATATTAAATGTACTGGTTGAAGAACAAACCGTTAAAGATAATAAAGTAATATTAAACGGCAGAGCAGACAATAATAAAATTGTACATTTTGAATCTGAGAAATATAAAATCGGGGATTTTGTTAATGTTAAGATTAACAAAGCTCAAACTTGGTGTCTGTATGGTGAGCCTGTTGATTAATTTATATTTTTTTACATGACGTGATAAGCTTAGAATATGAATAAATTTACAAAACTGCTTTTTTTAATTTTTTTAACCGCATTAATATTAGTTTCTTGTTTTAGGGTTGATACGGTTCAAAAGGACGGCATAAACTCGCAGATATCTGACAATTTGCACGAAAATGACGGAAAAGAATACGGGAAAATAGCGACAAAGGAGCTAAACGGCTGTGAATATAAATTATCACGTTCTCCAATCGGCAAATACGGAGGTCAAATAGTTGTATCTTCAATAGGGGAAGGCCCCAAGACATTCAATGCTTGGGTATCAAAAGATGCAACTTCTTCGGAAATTGCCGACTTGCTATATGACTCTTTGCTCACCGCAGACCCCGTAACAGGTGAAGTAATACCTAATATGGCAAAAGAGTACAAAATTTCAGAAGATATGAAAACGTATACAATTACGTTAAGGCGGGGATTAAAATGGACGGATGGTAAGGAAATTACCGCTGATGATATTGTTTTTACGTGGAATGATATCATTTTATCAGGATTCGGCAATACTTCATTGAGGGACTCCGTTTTAATAGACGGTGAATATCCGAAAGTCAAAAAAATTGATAAATATACCGTAGAATTTAAAATTAAAAAACCGTTCGCACCTTTTTTAAGATTTGTTGGAGCTCAAATAGCACCTAAACATGTATTTCAGGATGTTATAAAAAAAGGTAAAAGGTATTTTGACTCATATCTTGGTACAACCGTTAATCCCAAAGAAATAGTTTCATCAGGTGCTTTTATGCTGGAAGAGTACGTCCCCGCTCAAAGAGTAGTTCTTAAAAGAAATCCCGATTATTTTGTCATTGACGAAAACAACAATAAATTACCCTATATAGATAAATACATAATTTTGATTGTAGGTGATTTAAATAATGAATTGCTGAAATTTGAAGCCGGAGAATTGGATATAATATCCATAAAAGGCAAAGATTTAGCGAGATTTAAGGCTAAAGAAAAAAATTCCGACTATAAAATATATAATTTAGGACCAAATACGGGTACGATGTTTATTGCATTCAATTTAAATACACGTAAGAATAAAGACGGTGTATATTACGTCGCACCTCAAAAACAGAAATGGTTTAATGATATCAATTTTAGAACCGCCATAGATTATGCGGCAGACAGAACCGCTATGGTTAATAATATACTTAACGGAGCCGCTCAGCCGTTATTTACCGCAGAATCACTCTCTTCCATATATCTGAATGAAAAACTGGCATCCGGGCATGAACGAAATATTGAATATGCGAAAAAATTATTACTTGATAACGGTTATTATTTAGATTCTAAAGGTCAATTGTATGATAAAGAAAATAATCCGATAGAATTTGATTTATATACCAATGCGGGACAAACCGAGCGTGAAGCCGCAGGTGTTATGATAAAAGAAGACCTGAAAGAATTGGGGATAAAAGTTAATTTTAAGCCCATAGAATTTAATTCTTTGGTAAGTAAAATGATGACAACGTTTGATTGGGATATGGTTTTAATAGGATTGACTGGAAATCCTTTGGAGCCTCACAGCGGAAAAAATGTTTGGAACTCAAACGGTCATCTTCATTTATTTAATATGCGTTCTCCCGAAGAAAAAAATCAGGATATTCTGGATTGGGAAAAGGAATTGGATGAGTTAATAGAGCAAGGTGCTCTTGAAATTGAGTATAAAAAAAGAAAAGCTGTATATGATAAATATCAGCAAATAATATATGATAAACGGCCGATAATTTATTTATATTCACCTTTAACAGTGACGGCAGTAAGAAAAAAGATTAAAAATTTATATCCGACTC
>CANRHJ010000072.1 GCA_947630355.1 Candidatus Gastranaerophilales bacterium
ATTATTTTTTTCCCTTCTGATGTTGAAAACGGTGATTTCATTTGTTCATCGCAATATGTCATAATTTACAACCCCTTGAAAACTAACTGTAATTTTATTCTATAATTCTCAATAAGTTTTTTCAAGCGAAATTTGTGAAGGGGTATAAAGATTGAACTTTGGATGAAAAAATATTATAAGCTTGAATAAAAATCGTCTGCTTTTTTAGATAATGTATTTATTGAATCAATAATTTCCGAATTATTTTTCCCGCCATCAATGTAATCCAAAACTTCTTTTTTTGTGCCTGTAAACATGTAGTTAGAAAAAATCCTGTCACTATATTTATTATGAACGCCAACCAGCAAAATTCTTTGGGTTTTAGGCTCTTTTGCGGAGGGTTCAATAGATATCAGTGCTATATTTTGTGACTCAGGAAGTTCTATTGTTACAAAAGAATTTGCAAATTTCCCGTTTTCCGGTACTGTCCTTTCAGATACATTTCTTAAGTATGATACAGCCATGTCTGTTAATTTTTTAATTATTTCATCTCTGTCAGGCATTTGGGAGTTTCCTTTGTTTAAATTGCTTTGTGATGTTTTATTTAAATTTGTATTATTAATCTTATCCATATTTTTTTCCTATTGTACCATATTTAAAACTTATGAATATAAAAATTGCTAATGATTTTGACTAAAAAGAGAAAGTCCTGTTCTGCTAAGCTTTTCAATGACTTCATCAGAAATATCTTTACCGGCTTGCGAAGTAAAAGTTCCCGATAAAACGGGTTCGGTTGTTTAATACCCAATTCTTTAAGCCTCAACCAGTTATATACTTTTGTTAAATATTGGTTATAGCTTTTGTAGCTGTCTTTTGACATACTTTTTATTAAGTTATAAACACTTGAGTATTCGGTATCAATATCCGTAATTTTCCCTTTTCTGATATCATAGGGAATATGTTCAACATCTGCAAATTCATTTAAATCAGTACCTCGTATCTGCATTTCGCCCATGCCTGTCTGTCCGTTTTTAAATTTGTGTATGGTATTCATTTGAGTTGAGGCATAACCCGATTCTTTTACCGCACTTGAAGTAAAAATTTGATTTCCCGCATCATCGGTTTTATCCTTAAATATATATAGAGCAGTATCTGTTTCTTGAATATAGTTTCCGTCTTTTTCGTAGAAATTACCCTGTCTGATTGAATATTCATCCTTCGGTTTTGTAACGACACTTAACTTTTGATTTGTTTTTGACATATAAACATTAGAAATATCTTCAATTTGATCTTTTGTAAGATATGCGGAAATCTCATCTCCGTAATTATTTAATTCTGTAATTTGAAGTTCGTCCGAGCCTATGGCGGATTTTAATGAAGTTACAAAATCTTCTGTCTGCGCTCGTTTCAGAGCATTTATAACGTCCGAACTTACATTATCCAAAGAAGAAATAATACTCTCATCAAGATTGGAAAAATTCCCTCTTATATAATCAATATATTGATTATAAGATATTCCGGTATCTTTTAAAGTTCTTTCGATAATTTCCTGAGATTGTTCTTGAGTAAGGCTTTTTAATTGAATTCTTGAACCGTAGCCGTCGCCTATAGCTTTAATACACTGTTCGTCATTTATCAGGTTTAATTCGCCATTTTTATATTTTGTTGCTAATTTGGCAAAAGTTGAATTGTCGCTTTTTGCTCTGCAAGATATTTCTTCTACGGATTTATTAGATCCAAAAAGTTCTTTAATACTGTCGTCAACCTCATCGATATTACTTTCATAAGTTTTATTCAGTTTGGCTGATTGTTCCGATAATTCAATTTGAATGTCATCGGGGACATCTTTAAATTTAGCATGTCTTTTTAAAAGAGTTTGTTCGTAATGTTTATATTGAATACCGGAACTTATACCGCCCATTGCACCGCCTGCTATTGCGCCTCCGCCTGCAGTTAGAATGGTTGTTTTAATAAAATCTTTTAAATTGAAATCAACATCTTCTTCCAATAAGGCTTCAATGGTATAATCACCGGCTCCCGTTACACCTCCTGAAATGGCACCGGCTTTTGCTCCGGCTTTTGCACCTTGAATAACTGTTTGCTTTAAAGTCTGTCCCGCTACATTTTTTGCGGTTACTGCCGTTGTGCCTATTCCCATTGTTGCAACCGATACCGCACCATCAAGCGCTCCGGTTAAAGAATCTTTTAACAATTGTTTGCCGTCAAGTGCATCACCTTCAACTTTATTGGTTGCTCTGTCGGCAAATTTTAATCCTGCTTTAGTAGCACCTCCGGCTAATGCTCCTAAGCCTATTGCTGCAAGTGATATTCCTCCTGTTGCTATCACGGTACCTACTACTGCTACCGCAACCACACCTGTTAATATATTCGCAGCAAAATTTACGGAATTTTTTTGTTTCGTTGAAAATCCGCTTATTATATTTTCTGCTTCTTCATATGTTATTTTGCCGTTTTTAAAATCTTCAATTGCTTTTTCGCATTTCTTTGTACTTGAACCTATTCCGGTAAAACATTTAATTGAATTCCAGGCTTTACTTACAATACCTTGTTCATCTTTAACGGAATTTAACAAGGAATTTAAATTTTCAATTTGTTCGTCTTTAGTTAATACGGGAGTATTATTGTCCTCCTGCATTTGAAGCTCTTTTGCAAGAACCTGTAATCCTTCTTCATCCTGAATATTCTCCAACTCAAAGATTGATAACTGCCCGTCATTATCCTTATCATACTTTGATAATTCCTTAGAAGAATATATGTACGAGTTATTTACACTTTGATTTTTATTTATACCTTCAGACATGCTTTACCCTTTTGCATGAAGTATATCGGCATAATTGAAAAAAAACTTTAATTTAGTAAAAACTTAACCACATCGTTTCATACGGACGGAGTTTTATAATTAATTTTTTGTTGTCTATTTCAAACTTTTTTTCTTGATTTGTTATTAATTCTTTCATCTTAATATATGTTCTGGTTGAATCAAAGTTAAAATCACTGCTTTCCAGTTCGGCAAAAACTTTATCCTGAGAAAGATTATTAACTATTAATATTTTATCTGACTTGCCCGTTCTTAAAAATGAAAGGACTTCGTTTTTATTTGATTTAATTTCCGTAAAATCACCGCGCGAAAGCGTTGGGTAATTTTTTCTGACTTCTATTAATCTTTTTACGTTTTTGTATATTTTACTTTTAAAAGAATTTGAGGATTCCGCCGCTTTATAGAAGGTAGAACGTTTTATTGCATTTCTGTGAATATCTCTGCTGTCGAAATAAGAAATCATCTCATCTTTTTGAGTCTTTTTGTTTCTGCGTTCTCTGATTTTTGCCCATCTTTGTGCGTAAGTAAAATTGTTTCTTATTCCTATTTCATCGCCGTAATAAATAATCGGTATACCTTTAAGCGATAACAATATTGCAAAAGCCATTGTAATCCTGTCGGGATTGTTGTCCAAGAAATCAGCCATTCTGCCGCTGATACCATAACCTTTGCGAAATTCGGCACCTTTTTCCGCCAAATCATCATATAATAATTCTCTGGTTTTACTGTTAACCATTTCAAGAGTCAGTTCATCGTGCACTCTTAAGAAAATTGCCCAGCTTGCACTGGCGGGTATTTGCGGTGTTTGTTTATGAGTTTTCCAAAAATAAGTTTTATCTCCCGATACTATTGCCGCCCATATAGCAGGCATGTAGGGGAAATGGTATGCTATTTGAACTTCATTGGTTCTTACCAGTTCTTTTGTTTGACCGTCTATATCAATATCTATTTTTCTTTCCGTACCGAAATAATCTAAAATTTTCTTTGGCGGTTGACAAGCTTCAGCTTGAATTACGGAACGGGGTGCTACCTCTTGTAAAAAAGTACTTAAAATCTTTATTATCTCGTGTGTTTTAGGATTATTTTCACCTGTTGTTCCTTCTTCCTTTATAAGATACGGAATAGCATCCATTCTGAATATATCTATTCCTATATTTGCCCAGAAAGCTATTGTTTCAAGATTATAATACAATACTTCGGGATTTTCCCAATTAATATCCAATTGGAAGGGGTAAAAAGTATGATAAAAATAATAATCTTTTCCGTTTAAATTTACTTTTCTGTAGTTAGATTGAGTTATATCAGGGAAAATTAATCTTCTTTTTGATATTTTCCCGTTTTCATTTTTATATTCGGCAACATATCCGAGCTTTTCATCCAAGTATACATTCGCTTGAGGTTCATATTCCGTAACGATAAAATAGTTTAATTTATCTAAATTTCCGTTTTTAATTTCTTCAAACCATTGATGTTTTTCGGAGAAGTGATTTAAAACCAAATCGGCTTTTATTTTAAAGTCTTGTTTATTTGCTTCGGAAATGAAATCAAGAAATTCCGTCATACCGCCTAAATCTTTTCTGACATCTCTGGGATTTTTAACGTCAAAACCCGCATCACCCATTGGTGAATCTGCGAACGGAAGCATATAAATAGTTGTTATTCCTAAATCTTTCAGGTATTTAAGCATTTTTTTCGTTTGTTTAAATGTGTTAGGCTTCATATCTTCATCAGTGCCAAACCTGTCTACATAAAACATATACACTACTTCGTCTTTATACCAATCGTTTGTTCTGTTTAAATCTTCCTTTTTTAATTCCGGACTTCTGTTTTCTCTTGTTTCTTTTATTATTTGTAATATTCTTTCATATATTTCTTTTGTGTTTTTTTCGCCGTATACTTTTGTAATAGCTGATTTTAAACGTTTTTCGACATCAGAAGTTACTATGTTCTCTGCTTCTGTAACATTAACCAGTTTTTGACCTGTTATAAAATTAGAAGGAAAAGCCATAACAGGCATTGTATAATTTACAAGCACCATAAATGAAACAAAAAATATAAATAATTTTTTCATTTTTTATCCTTTAGTTTGAGAATAAAGATTTTCAATGATATTTAATCCGTTAAAAATTGCTTTAATGTTAGCTTTCAAAGTACTTTCATCGAGTCCTCTCGAAATTACGGAGCCGCCGTTTGGTGTTTTGAAATGCATAATACTCATAGCTGTGGCACCTGAACCCATAATTTCTTCATTTAGAGCTTGTTGTTCATAGTGAATTAATTCACAATCAAATCCGGCCGTTTTAATTGCTTTAATGCAAGCATCAACCGGTCCGTTCCCTGAAAGCTTAATATCATATTCTTTTTCTTTATATTTAAAATGAAGGCTGATATTGTCTTGGATTTTTTCCATATTGCAAAGAGTGAAAGGTCCTTTAACGTTGAACACGTGATTAAAGTAAATATCAATAATATTTTTAGTGGAAAGTTCACCGATTTTTTCTGCGGTTTCTTTTGCAAAAGGAGCAATTCTTTGAGCTTCCTGAAGAGTAATCGGATAACCGGCATCGGTAATAATTTCATAAACGGCAGTTTTGCCAGATTGAGAAGTAAATCCGAGTTTTTCGTCATCTTTTCTTCCTATCAAAGAAGGATGTATAGGTCTATATGCACCTTTTTCCATATCTTTGGTCTTAACTGCGCCGTCTTGATGAATACCGCTTCTGTGTGCCAGTGCATCAGGGCCTATTAACGGAGCTTTCTCATATATTTTTACGTTTGACATATCCGATATAGTAAGTGCAAGTTCGTAGATTTTAGAAAGGTTCAAAGGAACGTTAACTCCTGAATTATGCAGAGCAACTGCTACTTCATATAAATTTGTGTTTCCTGCTCTTTCTCCAAGACCGTTTAGAGCGCATTCCAATTGAACAGCTCCCGCGAAATAGCTTTCTACTGTTACCGCTGTTGCCATACCTAAGTCATTATGATTATGAACAGATATTGTAACATCCTTAGGGAGTGCATTATAAACTTTTTCTACCAATTCAATAAAGGTTTTAGGCCGTGTTCTTTCGACGGTATTCGGTAAATTGATAACGTTTGCACCTGCTTTAACGATTTGTTGAAGTGTGTCAATAACAAAATCTATATTTTCTCTGCAATCACCGAAATGCTCAACTGAAAATTGAACTTCTCCGTTGTTTCCTAAAATATTTTTAGCGAATTTAACCGCTTCTATTGCTTGGTTTCTGACTTGCTCCGGTGTTTTATTAAGTACATACTTCATATTAAAAGGACTCATGGCAATAAAAGTATGAATTCTTTTTTTAGGTGCGTTTTTTATTGACTCGGCAGCTTTTAAAATATCATTTTGAACACACCTCGCAAGTGCTGAAATGACAAGATTATCGGGAGCTATTGAAGCTAAATGAGAACATGCTTCAAAATCCATATCAGAAGCAGCGGCAAAACCTACTTCAACCCCCTGAACTCCAAGCTCGGTAAGATGTTTAAATATAATCTCCTTTTCATACGTATTCCAGGGCTTTTTTAATGACTGATTTCCGTCTCTTAATGTTATATCATAAAAAAACGGCTGTTTTTCTGACATAAGTACACCTTTAACCTTTCTTGAACTCTTTATGGTGTTATTGTAAAATAAAAGCATTGAAAAGGGAAGAAGCATGATTGAAAGATATTCAAGAGAAGAAATGAAACATATTTGGGAGCTGCAGTCCAAATTTAAATACTATCTTGATGTTGAATTGGCGGTATGTAAAGCCTATAATAAAACGGGAAAAATCCCTGACAGCGCGCTTAAAGATATTAAGGAAAAAGCTTCGTTCAGCGTTGAACGCATTGATGAGATAGAAAAAGAAGTCCGCCATGATGTAATCGCTTTTTTGACCAATGTTAACGAAAATGTCGGAGAAAATTCTCATTATATACACGTGGGAATGACAAGTTCGGATGTTATAGATACCGCTTTAGCGCTTCAAATGCAAGATGCGGGTAAAATAATATTAAAAGATATTGATGAAATCCTTGCAACAATAAGAAAAAAAGCAAAAGAACATAAAGAAACTATATGTATAGGGCGTTCACACGGGGTTCACGCAGAGCCTATGACTTTTGGAGTTAAGCTTTGCGGTTGGCTTGATTTATTTGAAAGAGCTAAAAGAAACTTTGAATATATTATGGAAGAAGCTAGAATCGGTCAAATATCGGGGCCTGTCGGGACTTATTCCAATATTGACCCTGAAATTGAAAGACTTGCTTGCGAATATTTAGGTTTAAAACCTGCTAAGTTTTCAACCCAAGTGATTGCGCGTGATATCCATGCCCGCTTTATTCAATCATTAGCGGTTATAGGTAGTATTATAGAACAGATTGCTGTTGAATTAAGGCATCTTCAAAGAACGGAGGTTTTGGAAGTTGAAGAAGGATTCAGTGCGGGGCAGAAGGGCTCATCAGCTATGCCGCATAAGAAAAACCCTATTTCGGGTGAGAATTTGTCGGGATTATCAAGAATTGTCCGTTCAAATTCAATCGCTGCTTTAGAAAATATTCCGCTATGGCACGAAAGAGATATTTCTCACTCAAGTGTCGAGAGAATTATTTTCCCCGATACGACAATTTTAATTGATTATATGCTGAACCGATTAAACGATACCGTTAAAAATCTTGTTGTGCATAAAGAAAATATGCTTAAAAATACTAATATGTTCGGAGGGATAGTGTTCTCTCAAAAAGTTCTTTTAAGACTGTGTGAAAAAGGACTTTCCCGTGAGGAAGCATATAAACTCGTACAAAAAAATGCGCTTGATGCTTTTAACAACAACGGAAGTTTTATTAATAATCTTTTAAAAGACAAAGATGTTACGTTAAAATTAAATACTGATGAGATAAAAAACTGTTTTGTTATTGAAGATTACCTTAAAAATACTGATGAAATTTATACCAGATTTGATGTTTAATTATAAATTCAATTTTTTTACCGACTCGGAGACTACTAAATCCCAAGCCTTTTCTGACGGATGAAGATTTTCCATCATAAGTTCAGGTGAATTTAAATCTTCTTTAATTAAATCTGTGACTTTAAGAACAATATAATTTCTTTGTTTTAACTTTTCGACGAGGATTTTATTATGAGGCAGGTCCCAAGTATTGTAAATTATTACGACAAATTTGAGTTTTTTACCATAATGTTTTTCCAGAGCCGTCCTTGAAAGTTCAAAGTAGTCAAGAGCTTTATCAGTAACTTCTTCGACATTTCTTGGATTTTGAGAATATTTTTCCGCCAGAATATGATTTAAATTTTTAATTGTATAACTTGACCTTATGTAATTGATTAATTTATTATTACACATCTTAAATTTGTGATTTTTATAAGAATAATTTAATAACCTGCAAGAATCCAATACATTGAAATAATGCAGCATTGTTCTTCTGTAGTGGTCAGTAATCATAATATAAATAACCGTATCGGTATCTTTAACAACATTAAACAAATTACTGTTACCGAAATCAGCGGACTGAAAATACATATGCTGAAAGCTTCCGCCGACAATTCCTCTGTTATATACCGGTCTTTTCAGAGTATGTGCCAATTTGTAGGTAAAAGTTTGATTATAATTTAAATACTGACCGTAGGCGAAAGAACAGCCAAAAACAATAACTGGCATTTTGTCTTTATATTCAAGCCCGTCAGGTTTTCTTCCCATGAAAGTATTGTTTGAACCGTCAAAAAAGTTGTCTAAATGTGTAACATAGCACGACTGCTCAATTGAATAGCCAAACGGATTTTTTACCTGATATGCCTGTATGTTTTTTGAGTAATATCCGTAAGTAAGAACATCTGATATAAAAAACAAAAGCGCAAATATTATAATATTAATCAAAAAAATAAAAATAACTTTAAAGAGAGTTTTCAAGATAATCTCCTATAAATTTAATTTTTTAACCAGCAAAGGAGTGAGAAGATTCCAGGCTTCTTCTTTCGGATGGTAATCATCAGACAAATATTTTTTATCGGAAAGATTTTCATTTGATAAATCATAATTGCCCAATACGATAAAACCTTCATTTTCAAGCTTTTCCTTCAGTTTATTTTCGCTGTATAAATCATTGTAGAAGAAAATAACGAATTTGGAATTTTTCCACCTTTTTTGCATTTCTTTTTTACTTTCAATAAAATGTTTAAGAGCAAAGTTATAATAATTATTTTCATTAGATTTTCGCAGAGTTATATATTTTACAAACAGAAAATCAAGCTCGTTTGTAATATATAGTCTTCTGAAAAAGTTAATGAACGGGTTAAAATCATTGGCGATAACCAAAGAATTATTTTTTTCTTTAAACCTCAGGTTGAAATTTTCATTCAACATATTATTGGACATAAAAGTTAATAAATACAATCTTCTCAGGTGGTCATTCATAAAAATATAAATAACGAATTCCGGTTCAGGTACTTGATTATACAAATTTGGGAGCTTTGCCTGAAAAAGCATGTGTTGAATGCCCCAGCCGGGATAGGCTCTGTTGTAGACAGGTCTGCGGGAT
>CANRHJ010000073.1 GCA_947630355.1 Candidatus Gastranaerophilales bacterium
TGCGGCTGCGCTTCATGCACCGGGCAGCGCAGCTTCGCCATGACCAGTCCCGCCATCGCTACCTTTGATGATATTATATACCCGATTGTACCTGCTGTTATTAATGAATTTATCTCTCTTTCTCTGTTTAAGCCTTCCTCTTCCGATAATCCTATTATAACTGACGGAACTATTCCGCAAGAACCAGCAGTCGGGCAGGCTACAATCTTGTTCATTCTTAAATTCTCTTCCATCGTGGAAAGAGAATATAACGACACTTTCTCAAATATCTTGCCAAGTACTGATTTATGATTTTTATACTTCGTTTTTAATTTCCTGCAATCGTCACCGCATAATCCGCTATATGATTTTTCATCAGACTCCATGCCCCGATTTATCGCAGATTTCATCGCTTCTATATTCTTATTTACACGCTCACGTACTTCCTCTGTCGTTATTTGTAAATTATATGCTTCCTTTTCCTGCATTATCTCATAAATTTGTTTATTTTCGTTTTCACAGGCTTGTTTTAATTTCTCAAATGTATTTATTTTATTTTCCAATTTAATCCTCTAATTTATTTATGTATCTTACTAAATAAACATCTTCTGTTTTTTGTATTTTATCCGTAACTTCTTCGGATATATCCCCGTCAATGCTTATAATCATGGATGCAGTTTCCCCGCGCGCGTTTCTGTCACACTCCAATGATGCTATATTTATGTTCTCTTCCTGTATTAGTCCCGTTACACGTGACAACATACCGGGTTTATCTTTGTAAAATAAAATTATAGTGTTATATTCTCCTGAAATTTTCGTTAAAAAATCATCTATTTTTATTATTTCTACATTACCTGCGCCTACGGAATTACCGCTTATCCGCATATTGATGTCACCTTCAAACTCTATATCAACGGAATTCGGATGTCTGTCAATATTTATTTCCCTCTCATAATTATAATCTATACCATTTGCATATTCCCAAATGTTTTTTATTTTTTCACTGTCTACACCATAACCCAATAAACCTGCTAATATTGCTTTATCGGTTCCATGTCCTTTACCTGTACCGGCAAACGAATTATATAAACGTATGTTTATTTTTTTTATCGGATTTTTATATATATTTCTCGCTAACAACCCTATACGTACAGCTCCCGCAGTATGAGAACTGGATGGACCTGTCATTATCGGTGATATCACATCAAATAAAGATTTTTGTTTCATAGCTCAATTATATTACCATAGTTTTCTTTAGGCAAACTATGTTACGTATTATCTTTTAACCGTTCCGCTTTATAAATAAAAAAATCCCCGAATTAAACGGGGATTTTTTCACTTTTCTAAACTGCAGTTAACTTTGCGGAATTTTCAAGTTTTAATGTCTCTGTTGTTATATCGCAAACACTTGAAGGTCCGAAGTATTGAATGGAACCCGGAAATATGTATTTATCCTCATAAGCCCAAGTAGTTCTGTTCTTTTCAAGTTCTTTAAATACGGGACCATTAAGTTCTACGAGCGCTTTTTTTATAACCGGTTTAAATTCACCGTGACGTTTTTCCATATTCATCATCATGGTTAACGGCACGCCGCCTGCCACCCATTCACTTGCACCAGCGGAAAGATTTTTAACTGATGATAAATACCCCGTTAATCCGAATTTCAATAATGCAAATGCGTTATATCCCAATGAATAACAATAGTCTGCATCAAAATTTGACGGGAATGCGCATCTGCCTTCATAACCGAAGAAATGGCATTGAGAAGAGAATTTACCCGTGTATGTACCTTGTTTCTTCATCTCATTTAATCTTGCGCTTACCATTTCTATTAAAAGCTTTTCTGTTTCAATCTTTGAAACCTGAACATTTCCGTGCGGATCTCTATCCATTAACAGCTGCTGCTTTATCATGGTCGGAAGCGAACTGAATACTGCGCTGTCATCTGAATTTAACTTTCCTTTAATGATTTCAAATTTAGCATTTTCTTCTGCGTTTTTATAATTTGAATCATTTTCAAGAGAAGCTAAAGTATCATTTAAGTTTGAAATCATTGATTTTATTTCCGGAATAAACTCTATTAAGCCTTCCGGAATTAATGCAATACCGAAGTTTTTACCCATTTGCGCTCTTTTTGCAACAATTTCCGTTATATTATCAACAATTTGTTTTAATGACATTTTCTTTTGTTCAACTTCTTCCGATATTAAAGTAATATTCGGCTGAGTTTGAAGTGCAACTTCAAGACCTACATGCGTAGCACTTCTCCCCATTAACTTGATGAAGTGCCAGTATTTCTTAGCACTGTTTGCATCTCTTAAAATATTCCCTACAAGCTCCGCATAAGTTTTTGTTGCGGTATCAAAACCGAAAGATATTTCAATTTGTTCGTTTTTAAGGTCGCCGTCTATGGTTTTGGGACACCCTATTACTTGTATATTCGCATTATGATTTACAAACCATTCTGCAAGCATAGCTGCGTTTGTATTAGAGTCATCTCCGCCTATTATTACAACACCAGTAATTCCTAAATTTTTACATACCTGCCATGCATTCCGGAACTGTTCTTCCGTTTCAAGCTTTGTTCTTCCTGAACCTATAATATCAAAACCGCCTGTATTACGGTATGCATTTATTTTTTCATCGGTAAATTCAATATACTTTCCGTCTATAATTCCTGACGGACCGCCTAAAAAACCGTATAATTTATTTTCACTGTTTGCCTGTTTTAAAGCATCATAAAGCCCCGCGATTACGTTATGTCCGCCAGGTGCCTGACCCCCTGATAATATTACTCCTATATTCCTTTTTTCGCTTACTTCTTTATTTGTTGAAGTATTAAATGTTACTACAGGTTTACCGTATGTGTTTTTGAATAATTCTTTTATCTGTTCCTGGTCTTTTACGGATTCCGTTTTATTACCTTCCGTCATAATAAGATTATTTATTCCGCCTGCCAATGATGAAGGCAATTTCGGCTGATATCTTAATCTCTCTTTTTGAAGTGATGAAAGTTCTTTCATTTACTATCTCCATTCTTTTTGTACCGTTACATTAAAATTCTATCATAAAAACTCTTTTTTATCGCCATGACTTAATCATAAGGGGAATTATTTTTTCCGTTTTTAATTTAATAATTGTTAAAAAGGAACTTTATATGAGAATTTTTATATCTTTAATTTTATCTCTTTTTATTAGTAATACCGCTTTCGCTTATAATTATACGGATAATGACAAAAATATGTTCTATGATGCCTTCTTAGAGGGCTACTTTACCGAAATGCAGAAAAATATTAATAATCTTGATATTACCCCTCAACAAAAAGAAAATTTTATGACTGCTCTTAAAGAAAATATCAACAGACAAGAACTTATTAATTCTTCCTGGAGTTGTATTGAAAAATATCCGATACGCCAAATTATTACCGCTTCGGTTGTATGCACTTATGATTGGAGCAATAAACAGGCTCTATTCTATAAACAATTATACAATCTAATGTCGCAGCAGTGATATTTTACAAGAAATAGTTATTAAATAATTACCACTTTAATACGAATTTCTCAGGTTTGTATGTATTTATATAATTAAATATATCTTCTATATTATCCGATATGTAATATAGGGCTCTTGTTTCTTCTTTTGCAAATTTATTTTCATAAACAGTTTCAAACATCTTGAACAAATTTTGATAATAGTTATCAAAGTTCATAAAGACAATAGGCTTATCGTGATAGCTCAATTGTTTTGCGACTATAATTTCAAAAATTTCTTCAAAAGTACCAAACCCGCCCGGCATGGCAACAAATGCATCAGCATACTTTTCCATTGTTGCCTTTCTCTCACGCATATCTTTTGTCACGATTACTTTCATGGGCTCCGGATGTTTTAATCCGAAAGAAGCTATCCTCTCAGGTATTACACCTGTTACATTCGCTCCCGCCTTTATTGCATTATCGGCAATTACGCCCATCATCCCGACAACGGTCCCGCCATATACCATATCATATCCGCTCTTACCAAGTCTTTGACCAAATTGTTCGGATAGCTTGTAATATTTTTCAGCCAAATGATTGCTTGATGAACAGTATACACATATTGTTTTTTTCGTTTGCATTTGTTTCCCTTTATTTTACCGTTTATGTGCCAATTTAATCCGCAAATTTTCACCTGGCTGACTCATACATTCCTTTTACTCTGCAGCCATATTCTTAAAACTTCGGCTGCCGTATTTGAAAATGGATTATATCTTAAACTCTCCGCTGTCGTAAATTAATACATCATCCGCATAAATCTTACCGCCGTTTTTCATATTTTTAATTAAGTCCCAATGTAATCCCGATACATTTTTTCCGCCTGTATCAGGATATGAAGCACCAGCAGCCATATGGATTGAACCGCCGATTTTTTCATCAAACAAAATATTGCCCGTTACATCTTGTATCATTTCATTTGTTCCGATGGCGATTTCTCCCACAAACCTTGAACCGCTGTCCATATCCAGCATATTATTCAGAAAATCTTCACCCTTCTCGGCTTTCGCATCAATAATTCTGCCATTTTTCAATGTTAATAATACTTTTTGTGCTTCGTTACCTCTGTAAATTTGCGGAAAATCAAAGTATATCTGCCCCTCTGCGCTATCCTCCACAGGAGATGTATATACTTCTCCGTCAGGGAAATTACATTCTCCCGCACAGCTCTTCCAAATTCTGCCCGATACATTAAATGTTATATCGGTTTTTTCTCCCGTTATATGAATTTTAGATTTACCATTCAGATATTTCGCTATCTTCTCCTGCTTCTCTCCTATCTTTTTCCACTCTTCTACGGGATTTTCAGTATGAAGCCGGCATGATTTTATTAAAAATTCAGTGTATTCCTCAAGCGACATTTTAGCTTCCTGAGCAAGTGCGTGGGTCGGAAAATTTGCTATAACCCACTTTAAATCTCCTTCTGCTGCCCTTTTTAGCATTTTTTCCGATAAATGCTTCATTACTCCTGAACGTTTTGCCAGTTTTTTTGAATCACATCGTGCCATGTTTTTTACATTTAACGGAGCGCCTATTGATATTAAATTTTTGGCTTTATCATATTCAAGTTCCGTCATAGGATCAATATACTCAAGCTGTTCATCCGTTGCATTTTTTATAAATACTTCGTTTAAGCCTTCAATACCCATTCTCACAACAGGATATCCGCCTTTTAAAAGCACTTGTTTATATATTTCTTTTATCAGCGGTTGTGATTGATAGGAATCCGTTCTTATTATGGTAAGTTCGCCTTTTTGAACTTTTACTGAATAATCGACCAATACTTTAGCATATTTTTCCCATAAATTATTCATATTTACACCTCTTCGTCAACAAGGTCATTACATCTTGAAAGATAAATACCTCTTTTGGATGTTCTGAAAAATTCTACTATTCTCATAACATTTTTATCCCCTGAGTATTTTTCTTCAAGTTCTTTCAGCATTTCAGTAACGGTATGTTTATGCTGCATAATTATTTTATAAGCATCTCTGATATTTTTTCTTTCTTCGGGCGTAAAGCCTCTGCGCTTTAAACCTATAGTATTTGGACCGTGTAATATTGCAGGTCTGCCGTCAGCCTTACAGAAAGGTGGTATATCCATTCTTGCTGCGGAGAAACCTGAAATGATAACATATTCACCTATTCTTACATTCTGATGATAAACGCTCATTCCGCCTAAAAACGCGCCCTTGCCGACATGACAGTGACCGCCGATTGTTGCTAAGTTCGCAAAAATAGCTTCATCTTCAACAACACAGTTATGAGCAACGTGGCTTGAGGCCATAAATAAACACTTGTCACCTACTTTTGTAATTGCGCCGTCTTCGCCTGCCGCACGGTTAATCGTTACATATTCCTTTATTATACAGTTTTTTCCGATTACGGCTTTTGTTTTTTGCCCTTTATAGCTTAAATCCTGCGGTGCGGTACCTAAACTTGCAAACGGATATATTATAGTTCCGTCGCCTATTTCACAATTTTCCAAATATGCATTGGCTATAATTTTTACATTTTCACCTAGAATTACATTTTCGCCGATTATAACATTAGGTCCTATTTCACAACTTGCAGGTATTTTTGCATCACCCGAAATTATTGCTGTTTTATGTATTGTCATAGTTTTCTCCTATCTTTTACCTACAATTGAAAACATCAAATCTGCTTCTACCGCTAAGTGTCCTTCTACAAACCCTTTCGCATGTACTTTTGCCACAGGACCTTTTACTTTTAGTAATTCTGACTCTATCTCAAATTTGTCACCCGGTATTATTTGTTTTCTAAATCTTACACCGTCTATCCCGGCATATAAAAACAATTTATCCTTATACTCGGGAAGCGGAACCAAACACCCCGCCGATACTTGCGCCATTGCTTCCAATTGAAGTACACCGGGAAATACGGGATTACCCGGAAAATGTCCGGTAAAATACGCTTCATTCACAGTTATATTCTTATAACCTTTACAGTATTTACCAGGTAAACACTCGGTTATTCTGTCCACCATTATAAACGGATATCTGTGCGGTATTAAATCCATTATCCCTTTAATGTCAAACTGAAGTACTTGTTCCTCTGCCATTACGCCTCCTTTATAAGTATGTTTTTTAATTTTTTTGCAACTATCGTATGAACGGTATGCCCCGCCTCTTTTACTATAATTTCCCCTTTGAAATTTAATATATTACATCCCGCAAGGTAAAAATCACCGATTAAATCAAGTATTTTGTGCTTTATCGGCTCAAATTCCGATTTTAACTCTGCTGTGTATCCTTCATCAGTTAAGCCAAGTGTATTTTCTAAGCTTGCGCCCCTTCCGTATCCTGCTTTCTGAAGCATCTCAAGCTCTGCCAAATACCCAAATGTTCTCGCCTCAATTATTTCGTTTAATTTGTTTAAATCTAACGAAACCCATCGGTTCCTTAAATCCTTATGTCTGTAATTTACACCGTATGTTAAATTTAAATTATCGGAAGGTATTACAATTAAATGTGTTTTACCGTTTAGATAATAAACCGGTTCTTTTATTTTTGTTTGAATATTATCGGGATTTACAATCCCCGCATTTTTAAAGGCTTCAACCCAAGTTTTAGAGCTTCCGTCCAGTATAGGCAGTTCAAAGTGGGTTAAATAAACATCAAGCCCCGTAATTCTGCATATTGCACAGGCTGCCATAAAATGCTCTATCAGCATTATTTTTATATCACTGTTACCGATAACCGTACAATGCTCTGTTGAAACAATATTATCAATATCAGCCTCTACAGTTTTACCCGCAAAGTGAAAACGAATACCCTTTTGCTCCGACGGACAGACTTTAGCTTCACTTTCAAGCCCCGTCATTAAAGCAGCTGATTTTAAAATAACTTCTTTATTAATTGTTCCCATTAATTTAATCCTTTAAAAGATGTTCATAATCTTTGAATTTATTAACAAGGTCTTCGGCCTTTTTCATTGTTTTCATATGTTTAATGAACTCTTTTCTCGGAACGGCAGGAGCACCGATTAATATTGATTTTTCGGGGAAACTTCTTGTTATACCGGCTTTTGCCATAATAATAGAATCACTGCCTATTTCTATATGGTCTGCCATACCGACTTGTCCGGCTATAACAGTTCTGTCACCTATCTTACAGCTTCCAGCAATACCGACTTGTGAAACTATCATACAGCCTTTGCCGATTTTGCAGTTATGACCTATTTGAACCAAATTATCTATTTTTGTTTGTTCACCTATTACCGTATTTTCTATTGTTCCTTTATCAATGCAAGTATTTGCACCTATTTCCACATCATCTTCTATTACAACGGAACCGATTGAGGGTATCTTATATATCTTCTGGTCGGTATTATCTTCTTTCACATTACCTTCCTGACGTGCATTCTCAACATTATTGGGGTTTTCCGTAACAAAACTGAAACCGTCTGCCGCAATACTAACTCCGTGCTGGAGGATAACCCTGTTCCCTATTATTGCATTATCACCTATGTTACATCCCGGATGAAACAGACAATTTTCGCCGATTTGCACACTGCGCCCGATGTATGTATTTGCTAAAATTTTTGTATTTTTTCCGACTGATACATTCCTTGATATAACTACATTCGGGCCGATTGAAACGTTTTCCCCGAGTTTAGCCGTTGGATGAACAACAGCCGAAGGATGAATTCCTGCCGTACTTTCAGGCGGCATATAAAACAAATGAAGTAATTTCATCATGGCTAAACGCGGACGTTCCGCTTCTATTGTTGAAATTAATTCCGATGTAACTCCTATCGGAACTAAAGCTGCCTTTGCTTTCGTTTTTGATAAATTCTCTATCTCATCCTCATTTAAAGCAAGTGCTAACGTATTTGCATCAGCTAATAAAGGCGGACCAAGTCTGGATATCTTTACATCTTCAACCTTCGTTAATATCCCGCCTACTATTTCAGATATCTCTTCCAGTGTATACTCGTTCATTATATCTATATCCCTCATTATTATATTCCTCTTTTGATTACATTTATTGTAATACGAGGGAAGGGAAAATACAATTTTTTTATTCAAAATCAAACAAATCTTTTACTTTTATATTAAGATTATCAGCTATAATTTTTAATTTTGAAACAGTAATATCAGTTTGGGCTGTTTCGACTAAACTTATCATTGAACGTGAAATACCATTTATTCCTAAATCATCTTGAGTTAAGTTTTTGCCTGCTCTTAACTTTTTAAGGTGTTTTGCAAATTTTTGTAAATATTCCTTGTCCATGTAATCATTGTTAGCTATACTAGCATTAATCACAACTAATCACACTAGCAAAGAGAAGTGTAATATGAAAAAGAACAATGATTTGAACCTTAGCAAAAAAGCCGCTGATATAGGTATTAAACTTGAACGGATAAGCACCCTTATGGAGTTTATGGAAAAAACTCTGGAGGGAGAAGTCGAAGTTAAACCTAAAAAATTAGTCAGTTTAAGTTATATAATTAATGATTATTTATCTGAAGTCATTACAAAATTTGATGAACTTAAATGTATGATAAGTCAAACAAAAAGAGGGCTTACGAATTCGTAAGCCCCTTTTTTAAATATATTTAAAAATTTATGATTTAGACAAGGTATCATATACTTTTGAAACTATTTTCCATTCTCCGTTTATTTTGTTCATAATCAACAAATCAGTAAATTTATACCCGTGCCAGTTATCTTCAATAACTCTGACGGCTGCGATTGTTTTTTCCAGCATAATGACATCTGCTCTTGATATATAATCATTTCCGCACGCACCAAAGGTATCAATAGTTT
>CANRHJ010000074.1 GCA_947630355.1 Candidatus Gastranaerophilales bacterium
TAACAAAAAGCTACGATGAGACTTCGGAATTAACAATGCCGATGGTTGATGATATTAATCAAAACAAAACCAATTCATCAACCCTGCCTCATATTTCCGCTTCTCCGAAAGCTGAATTACTTTCAGTTCTTAATATAACCGTTAATAAAGGTTTCTACTTAACTACCGTTGATGATACCTTCGCTTTATTCGGTTTTATTAACGAAAATGTATTTTTACTTGAAAAATTTAATGATTTATCTCAGATAAATCTCCAGGCAAGGTTTTATGAATCTAACGACAACGGTGAAATTTATATTGTAAGACTTGATAATTATAAGGCTATGGTTGAAATATCAAATTCATCAATTAAAGAGTTAGCTAAAATTTAACATGAAAAAAGCACTATTTTGTATATTTCTTCTGATTTTATTAACTGTTTACTTTTCAGTTAATAAAAAGGAATCCGAAAATATAATCAGATTTTCTTCTTGGGGTTCACAATCTGAAACAGCCATTCTTAAATCTTTAATTAAAGAATTCGAAAATGAAAATAATATTAAAGTTGAATTTATACATATACCTCAGAATTATTTTCAAAAAATTCAGCTTTTGTTTGCTTCAAATCTTGAGCCCGATGTTATTTTCATAAATAATCAACATATAAAAATGTATATAAAAGCTAATTTGCTTGAAGATTTATCTCCTTATTTCAACGAAAAAATGAAAGATTTCTTTCCCGAAGCCGTTGACTGTTTCAAGTACAATAATAAGCTATATGCCGTTCCCAGAGATATTTCCGGATTAGTCATATATATAAATAAAGATATTTTCAAGTCTAAAGGAATAAATCCGAATATAGAATTAAAATCAATTGAAGAGTTAAAGAATTTAGCCCAAGAGCTTACAACAAAGGATTATTTCGGAATAAACACGGAAGAAGAACCGCTGTATTGGCTGCCTTTTCTTGCTGCGGCAGGCGCAGGTGCTTTATCTGACAATGCGGAAAAAATTATAATCAATGATAAAAAAAGTATTGATGCACTAAACTTATATTCCGATTTTTCAAACAAATATCATATAGCACCCTTAAAATCAGAAATAGGAAGCATTACAACCGCACAAATGTTCATAAATCAGAAACTCGCCATGTATATCGGAGGAAGGTGGATGGTGCCTAAATTCAGAGAAACAATTCGTTTTAACTGGGATATTATTCCATTCCCCGCCGATAGTAATAATAAAATTTATATTGATGCTTCGGGTTGGGCTGTTTCAAAAAACTCTAAGAATAAATCGGATGCCGTTAAATTAGTGCAATTTCTGTCAAGTGAGTACTCATATAATAAATTGGCTCAATGCGGACTTATTATTCCCGCATACAAAAAATCGGCTTATGAATACATACTCAATGAAAAATTTTCAAATCCGAAAAATGCCAAAATCTTTTTAACAATGTTGAAAAATGCAAAACCCACCCCCGTAAATGAAAACTATTCCAAGATTAATGATATACTTACGGAAAAAGCATCCGTTATGTTAAACGGTAATTATAGGGCGGAAGATGTTTTTAATTCTTCTGCGGTTAAAAAACTTGAAGGTATGTTATAAATGAATATTATTAATAATTTTTTTAAGACTGATGAATATAAAACAAGTATAAAAACGGAACTTTTAGCGGGTATTACCACATTTTTTACAATGTCGTATTTATTGGTTTTGAGTCCTAAATTGATGAGTGCGGCGGGATTGGATTTTAATATTACACTATTCGGCACTGTCTTGCTAATATTTATCGGCAGTACTTTTATGGGGTTATATGCGAACAAGCCCTACGCAGTTGCTCCGTTTATAGGAGAAACTGCCTTTATCTCATATACTCTGTGCTGCGGACTGGGTATTAATATTTCCTCCTGTCTCGGAGCTGTTTTCATTTCGGGCTTTTTACTTCTTGTTATGAGCTTATTCAATATCAGAACATATATTATTAATCAAATTCCCGAAACAATTAAGCTGGCATTCTGTTCGGGGTTGGGACTTTTCTTTATTTTTATCTCATTAAAAGATATCGGAATTATTAAATATACAACGGGAACCGTTCCCCTTCAATTCGGGAATGTATCTTCAATACCCTTACTTCTTGCCTTATTGAATTTCATTTTAATGGTAACACTTACAAAAAAAGGTGTTAAATGTGCTTTGGTTTTTTCGATAATTTTAACGACACTTTTATCCGTTATTTTCGGGGTAATTGAACTGCCTCGCAATTTTATGTCAATACCTGTATTTAATTTAAATATGTTTGAAAATATTGATTTTTCATCAATATTTAACATAAATTTTTTGCCTATACTGTTTGTCATATTTATGCTTGTTAATATAGATACATCGGGAGCCCTGATTGCGCTTAACTACAACGAAAACACGAAAAACATCAAAGATAATAATTTAAAGAAATCAATGATAACAGATTCAATAATGGTAATATTAGCACCCTTATTCGGTACAACAACGCCCGGAGCATATATTGATTCAATGACCGGTATAAAAGCCGGAGGAAGAACCGGACTTTGTGCAATTACTACCGGGTTTTTATTTCTTTTGGGAATTCCGTTTTCTCCTTTAATCAGTATTATCCCGCCTTGTGCGTATGCACCCGCTCTGTTATTCGTGGGCATTATTTTAACTTCCGTTATTAAAAAAATTGATTTTGATGATATTTCAGAGTGTTCTGCCGCTTTGTTTATTATCGGAGCCATGATTTTCTCTTATAACATAGGCTCCGGCATTATCTTAGGATTTATTATCTACCCCCTGATTCAATTACTTTCGGGAAATAAGAATAAAACAAATATTACCCTTTGGATTTTATTTGTTTTATCTGTAATTTATTTTATAATTTATCCTTATTAATCCGCATATTAATTTTGAGATGCGGAAAATTCAAAAATTAACCCCGTTACATTTTCAAAGCGCATATTTTGCGATATTTTCGCTTGCGAATTCACCGGAAATTATATATTTAATAATATAAATGTTGAAAATCTTTTTTTTCTTTTTATATATTTAATTAATGATTTCATATAATCCTCGCTGTATATATAAAGTATATATTTCATAAAATATTGTTTAAAAAGTGTCAATTATTAAAAAATATTAACAATTTAATCAGGCAGGCACACGCCAACTTACTGACAGTTCACGGCAGAGTGCTGAGTTATTTATTGATGCCTTAAAATTTTTTAAAAATGCTATAATTAAACATGTAATAGGAGAAGGGGAACGGATGAAAAAGATTGCAGCAATTATAATGACAATAATGTTTATGTTTACGGCGGAAGCGAAATGCGAAGTAGTATTTCACAGTATCTATGCCGTATCTGACAAAAATATAGAAACGGCGGAATTAAAACCCGGTAATGTAGTGGTATTTTATACAACGGATAAATATTCATTAAATAAAGATGTAAAATTAGAGGAAAATACGGAATTAAATTTAAAGATTAAAAAATACATACCGCCCAAGAGAGGAAAACGTGACGGATATTTAAAAGTCGAGCTCATTTCTTACACACTTCCCAATGAAAATAAAAAAACGGAAGTAAATAATACATCAGGTACACTCAGACTTTCAACGCCGAAAGACTTAAAAGAAACAGCAAAACATGCCGGAGTAAGCGCAGCCGGACATATATTAAAAATTCCGGGTTTTTCACAAGCACTGGCTGTATCAAAAGGTTTAATTAAACCTAATCCTGAGGAATCCAGATTAAAGTCGGCAGGTGAAAATCTGTATGAATCAACACCTTTAACTTATACGAGAAAGGGAGAAGATTTGGCCATTGAAACTGACTCTATCGTAGTAATAAGATTAAAACAAAAAAACAATGCCGATTAACAATATAAAAGAAAATAATATACCTTTTAAAATATTATTTATTGCTATACTTTTTATTTTTTGTATAGGCATAAACTGTATAAATAGTCATCCCGATAACGATTTATGGGCAAGATTAACGGCCGGCGGTTATATAATTGAAAATTTAAGCTTGGCAAAAACAGATTTTCTGTCATACACTCCCACACACACTTGGTATGACCACGAATGGGGTTCGAGCATTATTTTTTATATAATATTAAAATACTTCGGTGCATCCGGACTTATATTACTAAAAGGTATACTCACCGCTTTAACCTTGTTTATGTGTTATAAAACGGTAGAACTCAGGAAGAGTCAATACAGCATAAGTTATAATATATTATTTTATGCGTTTATGTTAATTTCTTTTCAAAAGAGTTTAGGTTCGACTGTAAGATGTTTAATGTTTTCCTGTCTATTTTTCACATTGTTTTTATATATTTTGGAACGTTCAAGACTGTCGGATAAAAAGCCTCTGATTATCTTGCCTTTTATTATGGTATTATGGGCGAATATGCACGGCGGCTGTGCAAGCGGTTTAGGTTTAATTTTTCTCTATATTATAGGTTCCGCTATTGATAAAAAGAATTTCCTTCCCTATTTATATACTTTTATAGGCTGTCTTGCCGCTTTATTCGTTAATCCTTACGGAATTGATTACGTTTATTTTTTATTTAATGCGGTTACAATGGACAGAAGTTTTATTACGGAATGGGCAAGCCCTTTCCATCGCTACTACTTTAACGGATATATTAATTATAAAATTTTTACCGCATTGATGATTTTAATTCAAATTATTTCCGTTATAAAGGCAAAGAAAAATTGTAAGAGCATAAACAAAACAGAAATAATAATATTGTTAACCACTTTATATCTGTCAGTTTGTCATATCAGGAATATACCCTTTTTCGTAATAACCGCAGGCATATTTCTATATGATGACTTTTATTTTGTTATTAATGAAATTTTTAAATTTACAAGAGAAATATTAAGAATAAATAATGACAAAATTATAAATAATATAGTTTTATTGAAAGAAATTACCGTTTATCTGCTAATATTTATAATGTACTTTACACCGATAATATCAAAAAAAGAAATAAGAATCACCGAAACGGAATACCCGAGATATTCCGTTGAATTTGTTAAAATAAATAATCTGAAAGGTAACTTGCTGATAAATTTTGATTGGGGGAGTTATGCGGCATATAAACTGTATCCGAACAATTTAATATTTATGGACGGACGATACGAAGAAGTTTATAATCCGGATTTATTAACTAAATTAAAAAATTTTCATCTTGTCAAAACAGATAATTGGGACGAAATCATTAAAGATTACAAAACTGATGTTATGATTTTAGAAAAGAAATATCCGGTATATAAAAAGATTAAAGAAGGCGGAAACTGGGAAGTTGTCTTTGAAAATAATTATTCCGGAGTATTTGTACCAAAAGAGAGTGTAAAAGAGAAATATTATTATCCGATAGCTGACAATAACTATTACAATTTAACATTATTTAATACTCAAATGAACTATAATGCAATAAAGCGGAACTTAGAGTAAGTTCCGCTATTGCAGGAAGAGAAGTATTTATAAAATAATTATTAAGTTTTAAGAGTTCTGGCCCGTTTGATTCTGGAGATATATTCAGCACCGTTACCGCTTGCATCATGACCGATAGGTGCTGTTCTCCAACCTAAAAATCCCTGATGGTCTTTTTTTATATCAGTAATCAAATCTCTGCCTTTATTAACTTCACCATATCGTTTATCAATTAAAGCTAGAGTTTTATCGGTTAAAACATCAAATGCAGCCTTTAAGAAATCATCCGCCGTACAATTTTGACCCGCAGTACCGCCATAAATTTCCTTACAGATTACATCAATAACTTCCGAGTCATACTTTGTGGCATTGTTTGCGACATTTGCCAATCGTTGACCTATTACTGCAGTTAATTGAGTCTGTAAACTGCCGGAAGTTTCTTTTTCTATTTGAGTTACAAGACTTCTGCCTCCGGCATCAAGACCGTATTTCTCTTCATACGCTTGTACAACTTGGAAAAATTCTTCATCCGTCAAATCTTCATTGTTTATAAGGGCTGTTAAATCTTTTTCTCTTGTGCCCAAACCCTTCATTGAATCGTGAATTTGTTCCACATAAGCATCAACATTAATACTTATGTTCTTATTATCATCACGATTATCTAAGACAGTTTTCGAATCTTTTTGAGGAGCATCTATTTCACCTGATTTCTGCAATTCTTTTATTGCATCAGCTCTTGTTGCATCTGGATCTTTCATCTGAAGCATTAATAATTTCGCTTGTATTTTATCTTCATCTTTTGAAGAAAATTCCATATATGCATATCTTAATTCTTCAGCTGTTTCATCGTCTATTACGCCATCATTCAAAAATTCTTTAATAACATCTTCGGGACATTTATAATTATCGTCTTTACTTGACATTACAATGTCATAAATTTTATCTTTTAATTCATCAATATCATTTTTATTGTATTCGGAAGTACTTAAAGTTGTTTCTTCGTCTTTGGTTTCATCCGAAACTTCAGTGTCTTTTTCTTCAATTGCAGCTTGCATTGTTTTAACCATTTCAGATAATTTATCATATGAATCATCAGAGATTAAATCCGAATAATAATCTAAGGACATATCTCCATTTACAATTTTAGCAGCAATTTCCGCCATTTTATCAGCAGACAAATCCTGCGGAATAACTTCCTGCGGTCCGTCTTGTACCTTATCCGCAGTGTTTTCTCCATATATATCTTCATACGCAGTTTTATATTTTTCGTCGCTATTAAATTTCTCGCGCAGATTTACACTTTTAAAGT
The DNA here is from genome assembly GCA_947630355.1 of Candidatus Gastranaerophilales bacterium. GTDB lineage: Bacteria > Cyanobacteriota > Vampirovibrionia > Gastranaerophilales > Gastranaerophilaceae > Avigastranaerophilus. Next base: position 6,754 of record CANRHJ010000074.1, read on the forward strand.
TGGATATTGATTCTTTCGAATAGTTATTTAATGTACTCCATAGTGAAAAATCAGTAATCGTTCCATCCGAATCTTTCTGTAATACGCTCAATTCATCGTAATTTAATACGCCGTCACTATCCTTATCAAAAATTTCAAATAAGGTATTTAAGTCATCCTGATCTAACTCACTGACATCTTTTTGTGTTGCGCTGCTCATCATTTCATTAAATGTTGATGAATCCATTTGCGTATTTTCATCAATAGTAAATATTGAATAACTGTATCCGGAATGCAAACAATCTTTTCTCAAATTATTTATTGAATCGGAAACATTTGATAAATTCTTATCGTTTTTTGCCAGATATAATCCCACATAACTAGTAAAATTATCAGCCATACAATACTCCTTTTCTTCTTCTGATTATATAATCGGATTTTATCCGTAAAAACTTTAATTTTTTGTAAGAAAAAACAAAAGATTTTAACAATTCTTAATATATTTTTTGTTTAGAAGAAATTTAAGGGAATATTATTAAGATATTTCTTTTCTGTTTGATATAATTTTCCAACAATTTTTAGGGCAAACAGCCTCACAAATTCCGCACCCTATACATAAATCGAAATTTAAAACACAACCTTCATCCGAAACGGATAAAGCAGTTTGAGGACAATTATTTTCACAAATTTTACACTTTATACAATCGGTTTTATCATAAACAGGTATATGAACTCGGCCGTCACCGGTTGCAGGCATCGGGAAAACTTCAAAATCATCATTGATAAAATCACCAAATATACCGCCATTTATCCAACTGTTACTTCTGAATTCCTTAACGGATATTTTATCTTCTTTAAGATTTTCGGGAAGAGGAATTATTTTATGCCACAGAGAAAAATCCGTTAATCTTTCATACAAATCAATTCTATTAATTGATTTAAGGAAATCGGACAATCCTGATTTTAAAAATTCAATATCTTTTTCATCTGGATTAATAACCTGAACACAATCAGCGATATCAGCGATATTTCCTCTTACGAAGATTGTACCTCCAACCATTCCGACACAAGAGCGATAACCCAATACTGATTCACTATCCTCACAATCAATTCCGCAAATTACTGCAATTCCCCCGCCCATAAATTCAAAACTGAAAGAGCCCGTATTTTTCAAAACCCATAATTCCGGAGGTTCAAACTTAGGGTCTCGTTTCATTAATGCACCTGATCGGGTTCCGACTCTTCCCGAAACATATATTTTTCCGCTTGCGGCACAGTGACCTGCCGTATCACCGCAATCACCGTTAACGGTTATCTTAGCACCGGAATTTAGCCATCCAACATCTGCAGGTGCTGAACCTTCCACATATATTTCTGTTCCGCTAAGCGCCATAGCGCCCACTCTTTGTCCCGGATTTGTTATATAAAATTTTAGTTCTTTACCTTTTTCTTTTGCCCAGCTTGAACCGCCTATGTTATGCTGTCCGCAGGCTTCTATTTTAAACTCGCAATATCCGTCTTCTATTTTTGATGAAATTAATTGCAAAAGCTCCTGCGTTGACATTCTGTTATTATTTACTAAAGTTTTTATTTCTGTTTGTTCTTTTTTCATAATTATCTTTCATTATTAACAAACATACTGAATATCCAGTCTGTTTGATATATGTTTATCTACGGTAATTAAAGCATCAGATCTTCCGATAGGGAGAGCGGAATTACCGACAGGTCCCATAAGTTTTTTTAATTCCATATCCGTTGCCTTAAAATAATTTACTATATTTTGTGCTGCAATATCTATATCAAGCCGTTTTGTAAGACATAAATCCTGCGTGGCTATGCCTGCCGGACATAACCCCGTATTACAAGCATTACATTTACCTGTATCATTACCGATACATCCGGCTATTTGAAGCAATAATCTTCCCGTAAATACACCGTTAGCACCAAGACAAATAAGCTTAAATGCATCGGCTGCAAAACTTCCGGTCTGTCCCAATCCTCCGCCTGCGAACAAGGGAATTTCACCCTGTCTGCCCTGATGAACAGCCGCCAAATAACAATCTCTTAATTTTGATGTAATCGGATGTCCGGTGTGATCAAGCGAAATTTGATGCGCCGCACCCGTACCCGCCGCTAAGCCGTCTATAAAAAATCCACCCACTATATTATACGGATCTCTCAATAAATTATTATATACGGATACACTTGTCGCCGATGCGGCAACCTTTATCGCAACCGGTACCCTAAAATTAAATGCCGCATTCATTGACAAAAACATCTTCTGTACACTCTCTTCTATGGAGTATAACCCCTGATGCGTAGGAGGACTCAATAAATCAGCTCTCGGGACTCCCCTTATCT
>CANRHJ010000075.1 GCA_947630355.1 Candidatus Gastranaerophilales bacterium
TGATGCTAATGCCGCATTGTTAAAGCAATACGGGTTTAGTGATGATTATGTTAATGAATATTCAGGCATGAGCACAAAAGAAGTTGATGCATTAATCGCAGCAAAATTACTTTCAGATGGTAAAATCACTCTTGACACCTCTAAAGTATCCGATAACTCTGACAGTGAGACAAATGTTATAAATAAACAAAACAATGCAAGTTCTTCGCAAACCATAGAAACAAAAGAGATTGAATTTCCTACTTCGGAAGAAGTTCAACAAAGAATTGAATATCTTACTCAAAAACATCCGAACATGGATTTAGTTGAAATCTCAAAGCTGGCAAACAGTGATAATATTCAATATTCAAAAGCATTAGAATTAATGGAGAAACATTTTGTTAATTATTCAAATGTCTCTAAGATTATTGAATTAGATGATGCTGAATATCAAAAAGCAATAAATTTAGCGGATATTGGAATTGATGACGGAATTGTTGCCGATATAGCTAAATTAGATGATATTGAATTTCAAAGAGCAAAAAAATTGCTGGATAACGGTGTTAAAAGTGAAATTGTTCCGACACTTGCCAAGTTAAATGATAATCAATGTCAAAAAGCAATAAAACTTTTAGATAAGGGCGTTCAAAGCGAACTTGTCCCTATTCTCGCGAAATTGGACGAAAAACAATATCAAAATGCAACAGAAATACTGAATAAAGGTGTTAATGAGTATTTTATTAATACCATAGCCCAAATGGATGAAGTACAAACAAAAAGAGTATTAGAAATATTGGATAAGGGAATTGCATATTCCGATGATGTTTCAGACATGTCGAAATTAGATGATAATCAATATCGAAAAGCTCTGGAATTATTGGATAAAGGCATTAAACCCCATGCAGTAACGAACATAGCTAAATTGGATGACATACAATATAAAAGAGCTGCAGAATTAATAGATAACGGCATTGAACCGTATATAGTTTCAGATATAACTAAATTGAATGATAATCAGTATCAAAAATTTGTCGAGTTGATAAAAAATAATGATATTACAAGTTATTCTGACGGTAAAAATATTATAACAGATCCTGTTATTGTTCAAAAATATTATTCTTACATTGTGCAGGACATAAAGCCTGAATATGCTTCTGTTTTGGCAAATATAAATGCTCCGGATATGGATGCTTCTCAGGTTGTTAAATTATTTGATTCAATGCAAAATATAGACCTCACCTCTTCTTCAAACGTATCAAAAGTATTTCAAGATTACTTATGGAATAATACTGATGTAAACCTTTCAGAATTATCCGACTATATTAAAAGTATAGATTATGACGGTTTATGTAAATTATCTCCCGACTTCAAGAATTATACTCCTGAACAATATCTTAAATTCTATGATTATCATTACAAAAACGGACAAATCACAGAATTTACTCAGGATGATTTAAAATTAACAGATGACTTTACTGCATATTTAATGAATAACTATGTTAATGCAGATAAATTAACGGATATATTAACAGCCTATCCGTTAACGTCAAGAAACGTAGGTTCGCTGCCGAGCGGCTGGCTTGAAAATATCAGTGCCGAAAATTATACGGCAACGACTGAAAAAGTTTATCAAACAGTAAATGATTTTCAAAAAAATAAAGATATAGATACATTTACAAAAGCTTTGAGCGAAACATTGGGTAAAAGTGTTAGTGTAAAAGAATTAGGCACAGGCGCATACGGAACCGGATATAAAATTTCAATGGAAGGTTCTGAAGATATGTGTTTAAAAATATTTGGCGAAGACAGAAATAAATTCTTTGAACAAAATCCTAACCTTAATAATATTCACGGACAACACATTGAGGTTCAAACCGGTTTGTTTGTAAATCAACATTCAAATGATTTTGTTAAAATGTATTTCGGTAAAGTTTCGCCCATTAACGATTCTGACGGATTTTTGGTAACTCAATTCCTGTCATATGATACCGAACCGGTTCAAACGGGCGGAACAAATAATAATAAATATAAAATATATTCTAATGATGCATTTGCAAATCATAATATTATTAATGGTAAAATCATTGATTTTGGTGACGTTCATGTCAGTTAAAAGTATATAAAAATATTGTTTATTAACAAAAAATATATTAATATTAAAAGGAACCGTTATGAATGAAATAAATAACAATATGCAAGGACACTCCGTAATGTCTGATAAAAAAATTTCTTTTGAAGTTAATCCACTGGATGTTAATTTAGCTAAAATTCAATATAGCCTTCTCTCAAGATGTGAACGCGAAGTTCCTGAAAACGGTGATTTTGCCCCTGTTGTTGAAGAATATGAAAGTAAAGATCCTACAAAAGATTTATCAAATGTTAAAATCTGTTGTGAATTCAACAGGAAAAATCCCGGTATAAAGAACAGCAGCAGAAATTTAACCCTGACCTTTTATAATAGAGATAAAAGTAAGCAGGAGAATAAAATATTGTACTCCGGTTCAAAAGAAGGTCTTATCAAGTATTTAAACACTTCAAATTTTTTTACTGATTGTAAGACTTCCATCTGCCGATAATATTTGTTTTGTAATGCATATTATTTATTTTTGGCATCGACAAGTCCCGGTTCTAACTTGTTTTTTGTTATTAATTTCCTGAAAAAATATTGAACTTTTGGCAGGAAAAATGCCAGTAATGCAGAGCTTATTATAATATTTGCCATTACATTTATGTTTTTAACCCGTCTGGCTTTTTTTATAAATTTATCAAAATTTTGAGATTCAAATGCCATTTTTGAAAAATCAGAAATATTTTTGTTTAATGTTATAATTTCATCTGTATTGACAAAAGCTCTCGGATCTCTGCACTTACCGTCAATTAACTTAACCAGATTAGTCTTTTGCGCTGTTTTTGTATACAATGAATTCGGATTTGTGTCTATAAATTTTAAAATGTCTGATGCTTTATCAGATTTTGGCATTTCAAATGTTTTCGTTTTTATTGCATTAATAAAATCACTGTCATTTAAAATTATGGGATCTAAGTTAACATTAAGCTTAAACAGTTTTTTTGATAAAAAATTCAATCCTTTTGACAATTGCTTTGGAGCTGCATAATTTAAATACATCATACCTGTCATTTTAACGGCATTATCAATTTTTTCATTTTTATTTCTGGCAGTAGTGACTCTTCCGACACTAAGTCCCAAGTCCGTAATAGCCATTTTTTCTACTGTTGATAATCGTGTTAAGTTGTTGAATAAATTACCTGAAAATGAAACTTTATTCCTTTTTGAGTTTTTCTCACGTAATATTTCATCAAATTCATCGAAATTAAGATATTTAACATAAGGATTTGCTTGTTTTTTATTATTTTTCATAACCTTTTTTGTAAGAGAGAAATTGAGTTTCGGCAAGATAAAACCCATAAAAACAGTCGGAATGGCAACAGAAGCTAAAAGTTTAATTATTTGAAGCTGCTTATACGTTTTAAGGTTATTTTTAATTTTCAATAAATCATTAACAGCTAAAGGCGCCTTGTCTTTAAACAATTCAATATTTTTGTCTATATTCTGGATATTATCGTTATTAAACAATTTAGTGCTTACATTGGGATTAAAACCGAGTTTTCTAATAAAATTATCAAAAATTTTATTAACTAATGGTATTCCGCCGAGCCAAATTGCTGAAGTTGCATATTCATCAATAATTCTTTCCCTAACTGCATTTTGGGCAATATATTTATCGGATTTATTTTGTTTGTAGGTCATAGCTACTTTAACGGGATTTTCAATACCGCAATCTCTTATAAGTAAAGGATATATACTGTTATTGTTTCCGATAGCCGAAATTAATTTTGTAATAGACATATATTTAATCTCCAATTCAAATGTACAAAAAAACGGTCTTTTACCTGAAAAGACCGTTTATAAAAGAATTGAGATTTTAAAACCGCATAACCAATTCTACAGCCTTTTCAGGTTGCTATGGTTATGATGATGTTTTAAAATAAATAATGTCATTGATTAATCCTTATTTTTTTATAATAATAACACTTAAAATATAAAATTCAAGATATAAAAAATTTTTATGATAGAATATATAAGGATGGACGGTTAGCGCAGTTGGTAGCGCATCACATTGACATTGTGGGGGTCGCAGGTTCGAGTCCTGTACTGTCCAATCTTTTTTCTTTTATACTTTAGTTAATTGAGTAGTTTGCTTTTGTATTAATTCGCTAAGAAATATGTAAGCATTTCTACATCATGTTTTTTCGCTTGTTGAGTGTAGTTAATTGAGTAGTTTGCTTTTTACGGATAGTTTGCTTTTTTCGGAAAGTTGGCTCAAAATTATTTTCCCACCTGCATTTCGGCTGTGTGTTTGAAGTGTACGCTTAGTTTGATTATTTCGGAAAAGACCGTTTTAAAAAAAATAACTATAAAATGCCAAATAAAATAATACAAAATAATATTAAAAAGTTCAGTAAACTGAAAAAATACGTCTATAGCGGGTATACTATTTTCATGATAATATTAATGCGAGGTTAGTAAACAATGTACGATATAAAAAGAGAAATCAAAAAGTATTTATATAATAAAATTAGTTTATCAGATCTTAATGTATACTTTAGAGAAAATGTACCTTTTAGTCAAAACTCTATAATTGAAGAAATAAGGCTTGAGGCGGATATAGCAGTTGAAGGAGAATTAACTAAAGAAGAAAAAGAAGATGGGTTGATTAGCGAGCAAGAATTCAAAAATAATATTCTTAAAAAATTTATCAAAAAATTATAAACTTATGAAATAAAATTCAATATTGTTTTTATAACATACAGTGGGTTTGTTACGAAAAAGTTTTCAGACTTATCATAACAAACCCATTTTTATTATAGTCATATTTAATACAAACTGCTACAGTTTTGGCAAAAAAATTAATGTTTGCTATTTAAAATTTTCTAAAAGGCAATTTTTTAATTCTATAACATTCAAATTATCTATATTATAATTGTAAATAGATGCAATAAATAACTGATGATTAGAAAAATCTCTTTTTAGGATTTCAATCATTTTATTAATATTTAAATCATCGACTTCTTTTCCTCTTGGTGAATCCAATATAATTGGGAGATTAATTTGTTTATAATTCTCTAAAACTTTGATATACGCTAATCTAAATGCAAATACAATGCGATGGAAGATAGCTCCACTTAAAGATTTTAAATCCGATGTGAAAATATAATCATTTGATGGACTTACATATCCTTCATCTACTCCCATTTCTTTTGCATAGTCTGATATGTATGTATGTAAATCCACTATTAATTTATTATGACTTTTAGTATTATTATTGATTTCGGCTTTTAACTTAGTCTTTTGTTTTTCCAGGTTACTTATCATCCTTTCAACACTTATATAATCAATATTAATTTTGGAAATATCTGCATCAAATTTATCTATTATAGATTCTGTTTCAGTCTGAAATAGCAAGTTTTCTTTTGTTTGTTTTTGTTTGTATGATTTAATTTTTTTGTCAATATTTGAAATTTTTGCATTAACAATATTAATTTTAGCTGTAATATAATTTATATTATCTTTGAACCCCTCTATTGTTTTTTCATTTACAGGAATTCTATTACCATTATCATCAATTACATGTAATTTCATATCCGTAATAAAATTCCGGAATCCTAAATTTTTTTTCAGGACATTATTCAAACGTTCTTGCTCTATAATAAGTGGCCTTTTTTCAAATTCAAGAATAGCTATTTCTTTTTCCATTTTATCATTATACGAATCATACTCAATAACCTGATTTAATTTATTGATTTGGTTCTGGTATTTTGCTATTGAAAGCATACTTCTGTATTTTTTGATTTGAGTTTCTATATACGATAATTCTTCATATAAGCTACTACAGTCAATTTCTGCGATACCTTGTATAAATTTATCAATGTTAAAGTGTATTGAACCTATAACAACACCCCTATTTAATAAAGTCCATCCTTTTTCTTGATCAACATACATTGGAGCCAAAATGTTTTCAATAATATTTTTATTATTAGTTTCAAAAATTATTTCTTGTAATTCTTGAAGATTAGCAGGCAAAGAAAAATATTTTTCAGTATTGTCTTTTTTGTTTTGTAAATAACAATATGAATCTTGTCTTTTTATGATAAATTCTTGATTTGAATCAGTAGTAATAGACAATTCGAATTTACATTCTTCAAATTTGAAATTTTTAGTATTTGGAATACTAAATCCAAGTGCATATAATAGTGCTCTTAATAATGTTGTCTTTCCTACGCTATTTTGTTTACTGTGAATCAAATTATAGCTATCACTGAATTTAAAAGTTTTATTAAAGAAACCAAAAATAATGTTAAACTCCTTTAATCGCATATATTGGCTCCCTTTTTTATTCGATAAATAATATCTCTTTTTGCAATAATTTTATTAATTATTAATTTTATTAAACATTTTTTATAATCCTCATTTATGTTATTGCCTATGTCAAAATCGTTACTATATCTTGTATATTCTTCATTGATAAATTTTGATGTTCGCTGATTTAATGTTAATTGTTTATTATAATCTCGATAATCATTTAAAACTCTGTTGATAAATAAAAAATCTTCCGTTTTGTTATCTATTATTGTTTTATAAATTCTTTCAATTTCATCAATTGCCGCATCATCACAATCTTCTAAAATTCTATCACTTCTATCAAGATTACCGCATACCTCGACTATTAAAGACCAGATTAAATCATTTTTAGTTATTCGAATTTTGTTATCTGGAATAGTTGCGTTATGAAAAAAATCATTTTGCCATATTTCAAGCATTTTTTTGGGAGTGTATGGGGTGTATATTTGTAGTTCAGCTAAAAATTCACTAACAGCTTCTTTAATAATTTTATCTCTGTTATCTTTATCATTTCCCCAGAAAGGTACAATGTAAACTTTTAATTTTGAGGGATTAAGCGTATATTTATTTTTATTGATAATATTAATTATTTTATTTTTACACTGTATCGGTAATTCTTCATAATCTAGTTTAGTCTTCCCAATAATATATTGCGTTGAATATTTATCATTAAATGGATTTGGATGATTAGTTATATATATTAAACTTTCAGCATCACCATTATTATATGCATTATTTAATGTTCTAATACTTTCTTTTAGCTTTTTCATCAAATTAACTGTAGAAGTTATATCTATTTGTGATTTAGCTTGAGAATAAATTATATTATTATTTTCTAATTTAATTTCAATATCTTCTGTTTGAGCTTCTACTTTAATAGATTTAGCATGTTGTATATTTTCTATCATCAAAAGAATTGCAGCATTTGTTTGGAAATCCCAACCAAATGCTGCTGCTGAAGCGTTAGAATTAGAATTTTTTTGTTTTGACATAAATTACCTGTAGCATATAAAACCAACACATCTGTATAGCTATATTTTATCAAATAATGATAATTATATTATAATCTAACCATAAATATTTCTTTATTTTAAATTTTTTAATATTTTATTTTCCAAATCATGGATATTATAAACAGTGTCTAAAACATCAAAAGTTTCTTCAAGATTATTTCTTGCACTGTTCCAACCACATCCGTCAGTAAACCAAATAAAAGTTACACCCTCTATTGTTGCAACTTCTTGAGCAAGAGTTTTATAACTTCTTGCGGTTTCGTTTAGTTTTGAACCTTCGCTTGAATAGAAGTTAGTTTCAATTACATAAATTTGCTTATCTGTTTTTATAACAAAGTCAAATCGTTTTTCAGTTTTCCCTTTATTAGATATGGCAGATAAATTTACATTCCATTTTTGCTCAATTTCGTGGATATACATTTCTTTAAAGTAATTTTTGCCTTTGATAAATCCGGCTTTTTGAATGTAACTTTCAACAAGGTTTTCCATTAAATGTCCACCGCGATTTTTTCGACCATTACTGTCTAATCCTGTTTCCACACCTGTTATATAATCAACCAAGTTACTTACAATATGGTTTTTAAGCAAATCAAATAATTTAGTTTTGCGCATAAACATTTTATATTCATCTATGCTGTAATTTTGCTTTTTAAAAGAAAAATTATATTCTCCTTCTGCATCTGTTACGGATATCTCGCAAGAACGAACAGCTAAAAGAAGAGGAATACATTTTAGAGTTTCAGGATATTTTTTAATAATATTTTCAAAGTCTTGCTCTATATTTTTAGAACCCACCAAAGCATTTAAAATGTTTAATTCTACTTTTATTTTATCAACATTTTTATTTACTTTATCAAAGTCAACATAATAGCAGTAGTCTGAAATACAAGGTCTAAAAGTTGACAGCCATTCCTTAAAATTCCTTTTCATTAATAATTCCTCACTAATACTTCCGTTATTTTACCTCTGCCATCAGGGTTTGCGTTAATAGCTCGTGTTGCAAAAACTTTTTTGATATTATAATTTTCATATAATTCATTAACTAATTTTGTATCAGAATTAGATAGTAAGAATTTTACACCTTTATTGTCCAATTCATCACAGATATCCCTTAGACTAAGTTGCATGTCCAAATCAAATCCGTTTTTCGTGTATGAAGTAAAACTGGATGTTTCATTTAACGGAACATAGGGCGGATCAAAATACACAAAGTCGCCTTTTTTAACTTTTGATAGAATTTGCGAAAAATCTGCATATTTAATTTCAGTGTTTTTCAATAGTTCTGAACAATTTAAAAGATTATTTTCATCCAAAATCTTAGGATTTTTGTAATTACCAAACGGCACATTAAATTCGCCTTTTGAATTTACCCGATACAAACCATTAAAACAAGTTCTGTTTAAATAGATAAAACGACTTGCTTTTTTAATATCCGACCAATTCTGATACTCTTGCGTGCGGTCAATATTTCTTATTTCCATAAAATATTCTTTAGAAATTTTGTGTTTTTTTAAATCCTCGATAAGTTCATCAACATTATCTCTTACAACTTGATAAAGGTTTATAAGTTCTTCGTTGGTATCGGAAATATAAGCATTATTAGGTTGAAGTTCAAAAAATAATGCACCAC
>CANRHJ010000076.1 GCA_947630355.1 Candidatus Gastranaerophilales bacterium
CATCTGCTGCAATAATGTATATTTTCTTTAGCATTTATTAGTATTTCGGAAAACCGCTGCACCTCATTTAGCGGCATCTTTAATAAATATAATGCCATACGCTGTGCAGACTTAGGGCCTACTCCGGGAAATTTCTGGAAGAATTCTATTAATTGTGCTAACGGTTTTGTATATTCCATTAGAACAATCCGGGAATGTTTATGCCTGGGGGTATTATTCCCTTCATTTTATCGTTCATTCTCTTTGTAGCTTCATCCGAACATTTCTTTAATGCGGTTGTAACTAAATCTTCAATCATTTCTATTGTTTCATCATCAACACTATCCGGATTTTCAGGATTAATTGCACTTTTTGCTATTTTTATTGACTTAAACTTGCATTGTCCGTCAAAAACTACCGTTACGGCACCGTTGCCGGAGTCTGCGGTAATTTCCGTATTCTTTAAATCATTTTGTGCGTTTTCTAATCTCTCTTTTACAACTTTTGCCTGTTGAAGCATACTTGCTATATTCATTTTGTACTCCATATCTCTTAATCTGCTTTATTATTATAATTCAACCTTTCTAACTTAGCAAGTATTATTCCATCAGTTCCGATAATCTGATTTCTCTGTTACGTTTCGGCTTGCTTTTCTTTTTGGGCTTTTCTTTTGTCTCTTCTTCCTGATATTCAAATGCACATAATCCTACAGGCATATTATTTGTTGTTTCCAACATTAGTATTTCTTTAATAAAATTTACTATTTCGTTCATATTTACCTCTCTCACTTTTTATATTTTTAATTTAATTCTTTTTTTGTTCATTTTTAACCTCCACTTATGCTATATTTATTTCTATGGAAAATTTTCTCGAAGTTAACTATGAAAATAATATAAAATCTTTAAATTCAGCTTTTGATTATTGCAATCAATCTTTTACTCATGATGAAATTATTTCCGTACTCTCATCAGACGATGACTTAAAAAAACAATTATGTATACTAAATCTGGATTGTGTGCTTAATCAAAATGAAGCTGATATTTTGGTTTATAATTTGACACGACATTCAGGTCCCATAAGAGAATCCGCTTCATATAAAATTCTTGATTTAATCTCAAACCCTTCTTTTACTCATTTTTTTCAATCAAAAGCCATTATTGATACTTTTGTTAACTCTGTTTCCGATATTAATCCTTCAGTATCCAGAAATGCCGTTAATATTATCAAATATGTCAATGATTTTGATTATATATATTCTGATTTAATTAATAATATAAATGCCATTCTTGACAAACAAGATGAAGATTTAAAACAAAAATCATATTTAAAAAATAAAAAAAATTTTGCTTTGTATTGGAATCTTGAGGCAATAATCAGTATTTCGGATAAACTGACACCAAAAAATGAATTATATGAAATTCTTGCAAAAACGGCATTATCAAACGACTATACCATAAGGGAAAAAACAGCTAAAGCCGCTTTTATTTTTTCCGTTAAAAACAATTTATTTCTTCAAATTTTAGATTTATTAAAAGACGACTTAAATATTTATGTAAAAAATTATGTTATGGTATAATAATTAAGTTAATTAAGGGATTGATTATGTTTATAAGTCGTTTCCGGAGATTTTTGAAATATTTCGGTCAAGGTTATGAAATAAAACTGTTTTATATGCTTTTCATGGCTTTTATGAGCAGTCTATTGGAATTTTTAAGTATTGTTCTTGTTTTCCCTTTTATTATGATAATGGTTAACCCTCTGCGGGTTGTTAACAATCCCGTTGCCGATTATTTCGGCAAGCTTTTCGGTATCGAAAATGTTAACAGTATGATTTTGTTTATCGGTTCCTTAATTGCTGGTGTAATTATCATTAAAAATATATACAGTATTTTGATTACATACTGGCAGAATAAAATTATCGGCCAGTGGGGTTTGGATATTAAGCAAAAACTGTTAAAACTTATTCTGTATGCACCTTATGAGGCTGATTTAATAAGGGGTAAAAATGATATTGTTGACAAAATGACTAAAGATGTTGATGATGTTATGCAGTTTTATATCTTTAAAATTATAGGCTTTATCTCTAATACGGTTGTTATAGTTCTTATTTTCTCAATATTGGTATTTTTACTTCCTTTGTTCACTTTTATTGCAATAATGTTTTTCGTAATAACGGGTACATTCCAAAGTGAAATATTCAGAAAATGGTCAGAATATCTTGCGGTTAAAAAAATAAAGCTTACATCGGGGCCCTATCAATCCGTTATGAGCAGTTTTCGATTTATGAAGGATATTAAAGTCAACGGCTGTCAGGAATTTTTCTTTAATTTTTTTAAAAACATATCTTTAAAAATGATTCCTTATGATGAAAAATTATCACTTATACCTTTAATTCCGCAATATATTATTGAAATAATTTTTATAATTACCATGACAATATTGTGTTTGGGTGTGCTTGCGAAATACGGCGAAAATCCTTCAAATATTTTGATTTCTTTTGGTGTTGTTGCAATTACGATATATAGAGCAGTGCCTCAAATATATAAAAATCAAATCTATCTGAATTATATAAATATTAATACGGCAAAAACCGAAGAATTATTTGCCCTGTATGATAAATACCGCGGATATGAATATCCCGAAAATTTAAATGACAATAATAAAATTACCTTTGAAAAGAATATAAACATAAAAAATCTTTCATATTCTTATGATAAGAAAAATAACGTGCTTGAAGATATAAATTTGGATATTAAAAAGGGTGAATTTATAGGAATAGTGGGATTATCAGGCGCAGGTAAATCAACATTGGTTGATTGTCTGCTCGGATTATTAGATTATAACGGAATGATTTGTGTTGATGATGTGGTATTAAATACTGATAATATAAGAACTTTCAGGAATATAATAGGTTATGTTCCGCAAAAAATAAGCACAATTGAAGGTGATATATATACAAATATAGCGTGGGGAATTGAGAGAAAAGATATAGATAAAGAAAAAGCAGATAACATATTAAAAATTACGCAGTTATATGACCAATTAAAACAAACGGAAAACGGATTTGGAATAGAATTAAAACAAGACGGAACAGGTTTATCCGGCGGTCAAATGCAGAGAATAGGGATTGCAAGAGCTTTGTATCGCAATCCTGAAATAATTATCCTTGATGAGGCTACTTCTAATCTGGATGTTAAAATAGAAAATAAATTAACTGAAGTTATATCTCAAATTAAGGGTAAAAAAACAATAATAGCAATAGCTCACAGACTTTCCACTTTGGTTAATTGCGACAGAATTGCCTATCTGAAAGACGGTAAACTCGTAGATGCGGGTACTTTCCAAGAATTAACCGATAAATATAAAGACTTTGAAGAGATTATAAAATTATCGCGTATTAAATTTGATGACTAAATCTGCTCGTACAATGTCGAAGCTTCCTGAACAGATATGTTATTTACGGGTATTTTAATAACCCTTACTTTGATTTCATTCTGTGCCTGAACAATCGTAATAATGTCACCTTCTTTGAGTTGTTTTGCAGGTTTTGCTAAATTCCCGTTAACATAAATTCTACCCTGTTCGGAAACTTTATTAGCGACGGTTCTGCGTTTTATAAGTCTTGATACTTTTAAAAATTTATCTAATCTCATATAAATATTATACATAAAAAATCCCGCCTGAATTAAGCGGGATTTTGTTATGAATTTTATTTGGCGGATTTTTCCAGCTTTGAAAGCCGTTTTTCAAACTCCGCATTTTGCTTCATTAATTGCGCATTTTGTTTTTCGAGTTCAGTTATTCGTTTATCAAGGCCGGTAACTTTTGCCGTTAAATCCTGTATCTTTGCGGTTAACTCTTTTATTGCATTAACCATCGCATAGAATATTTCTTCCGTTGTTATTTTTAAATATCCTTCATTATCCTTAATAACGGAATTCGGGAACACCTTTTGAAGCTGCTGCGCTATAATTCCGAC
This sequence comes from Candidatus Gastranaerophilales bacterium, assembly GCA_947630355.1. Lineage (GTDB taxonomy): Bacteria > Cyanobacteriota > Vampirovibrionia > Gastranaerophilales > Gastranaerophilaceae > Avigastranaerophilus. The sequence continues at coordinate 3,959 of CANRHJ010000076.1, forward strand.
ATGCGTTTTCTTCTCTTTATCGTTCTTATAAGTATAATCCTTAACTTCAAGCATATTTATTTCTTTAAGACCTGAAGTATTATCACCCTTAATATCCTTTAATCTGGCATCAGAATATTGTCCGGTAGCTTGTTTCAAGGCATTAAATTCTTTCCATAAGTCTCTTATTCCCTGAGCCACTAATCCGTTACTATACTCCAATCCTTTTATTTCTATATCGTTTTGGGGATAATTGTGGAATGTAATATTTTTACTCTTTATATTTAGTGAACCGGTTGAGTTTATGCTTACGTCTTTGTCTGAATCAATGCTGATATTGTCTTTCATTTTTATTTTTAATTCGCCGAAATTCGACATTTGAAGGTGAGAATCAGAATTTATTTCTTTTAATGAAAATGCAAGATTTTCGCTATTGTCAAAATTGTACAGAGTTACGGATGCATTACTGTTGTTATTAACAATAAATTTGTCATTAAGACTGATATTGGTACTATCCATAACAGAACCTGTTCCGCTGTTTGTATTATCAGCTAAAGCATATAACTGTACTGTTTTTCCGCTTGTATTATCCTCAAAATTTATTTTAAATATATCATTAAATATTACATTTCTACTCTGATCAAATTTATCGTGGAAATTAAATGCAACATCTCCGTTTTTATTACCTGACAATGTTAAAATTGAAGGAGATAAATCACCCGTGTTTTTGTTTCCGAGCAAGAAGTCAAATTTGGTATCTTTCTTGGAAGGGGTACCTGAATCATCTGTTGGTTCGCTTTCTATATCAATGTTAAATATGGGATCAATTTGAGAATCGGCTGTTTTTATTTGGAAATTTTCCACATTAAATATCAAATCCTTTTTACCGGTGATGGTTTTTACTTTACTGGTGTGACCATACATTAAAGGAACCGTTAATTCATCATAACCCAAGTAGAAGGCATTATTGTCGTTTAGGGGATTGGATATGCCGTCAGAGGTAAATTTTACGTCCTTAGAAATAAATCCGGCATTATATCCGATACAGATATTGTTATTTCCTGTATTTTGACTGCAAGCATTTGCCCCGATAGCGGTATTAAAGTTACCTTCAATGTTGGCACCTAAAGCATTTTTACCAATAGCAGTGTTCTCAGAACCAATCGTATTTTGGTATAAAGAATATGTACCCACACCTGTATTCCCTCCGGGTTGTATTTCATCTTCTCCCGACAGAACGTTGTGATCAGGATTGGTTGAGTTTAAAGCTTTATAACCAATTGCCGTATTATAACTGCTGTTTCTGTTAAATGTTAATGCTTCCTCACCTAATGCCGTGTTATATTGTCCTGCTTCGTTTTTAAATAAAGCATAATGACCGATAGCCGTATTATATCCTAAGTGTAAATCCGACCCGCTTGACATTGTATATGAATCCAGAGAAATTAAATTTTGAAGTGTTCCTATACCAAAAGCTAAGTTATGTCTGTCTGTGGCAATTCTTCCGCCGTATGTTATTTGGTTTTTCGTATCTCCTTCTAAGTTATAAAATGAAATATGGGAATTTATAAAATTATCTGTCTTGTTATCTTTTACAAATGTTCTTTTTAGCAATATCAATTTATCGCCGTCAAGGGAAAATTTTGTATGTGAAATGTCATCTTTGGGGTATTCACTTACGATTGAAGGGAAGAAATTTTTAAGATAATCCGCATTTGTTGTAGCGGTACCGGCTGATTTATCATTATTTTTAAAAGGTATTTCGGAAGCGCCTATTATTGCGGTTTGATTTGCACCGACTCCGAAATATGCGCAGTTATTTGTTTTTGTCCAACGCCATATAAACTCATTACTTTTTGCAGACTTTCTGGTTATTGTCGGTATTGCCGCAGATAAAACAATACTGATAATTAAAAGTGATATTAATAATTCTGCAAGAGAAAATCCTCGTAGTTCTTTATTTTTCATCATTTGTTTCCCATTTCTTATAATTAAATTTTATATCTTTTATTTCTATTCCCGTTTTTACAGTTTTTTTATTCATAAGTTCAATTAATTTTTCTTTTTCATAATATAATTCGTTTGCCGCATAAGAGTCCGAACACACTATTTTTAATATGTTATTTGATGACAAGCCTTCTACTTTAGAATATGCGGAAATTTTATCTCCGACAATTTCTTTCCAAATTACTTCCAGCATTTTAGTATTATCGGCATCAAATTTGTCGGACCTTAAATCCATATCTTCAAATATATCTTTCAATAATTCAAAGTTAGAATATTTTATTTTCTGCATAATTTATATTATAAAGTTTTTTAACAGATTTGTTAAGTAGTATCATACTTCCAGTATATTTTTAACTTCCGAAATGATTTTTTTATGAATGTCTTTAATGCTTAAAGTCCCGTCGATGCTGATAAATCCGTATTCATCAATCATTTTATGATATTCATCAAGACATTTGCTTTGATAAATTTGGAAACTTTTATAAAAATCACTGCTGAGTCCTATATCTCTGCCGGATTCCCAATAATCCAATCCCGTCGTACCTATAATACGTTTAAGAAGAATTTCAACCGGAACATCCAAATAAAATACCATATCAGGTTCGGGAGCATATTCATATAAATTTTTAAGCCAGTCAATGTCGTGTCCTCTCACCTTATCACGGGCATAAGCGGTATAAACGTATCTGTCAAGGATAACAACAAACCCTGCTTTTAATGCGGGTATTATGACTTGTTCGAGCCTGTCGGCGAAGTCCGCAGCATATAAAAGACTGAATGTTGTAGCATTTAATAAGTTCCTGTCTTTTGCATCATTAATTGCATCCGCTATAAACTTTGATGTTTTCCACTCACTGACCATTACTCCGTATGATTGGTCTTCTATCCACCTTTTTAATTTCTCTATTTGCGTGGATTTGCCCGAGCCGTCAGTTCCTTCTATTACTATTAATAAGCCTTCATAACCGTGTTTTGATTTGTATTTAGCCATTTATACTTCTATCCCTTTTTTCTTCAGTATTTTCCTTATTTCTTCTCTGAAGAATAATTGTTTTTTGTGAATGCTTTCATTGGCATCTATTTCTACAAGTCCGTATTCATCAATCATTTTTTTATATTCGTCATTAACCCTCTTTTGAAATATCTTGTAGCTCTCGTAGGGGTCATTACTGATTTTTAAATCCATTCCGGCTTCATAGAACTTAGGTGCTCGGTTTGCGCAAATTCTTTCCAAAGAAACATCTTCTGATACTCTGAAATATAAAGTTAAATCCGGTTTTACGGCAAAACCGTATACTTTTCTTACCCAATTTCTGTCAACACCTCTTGCTACATCTCTTGCAAAAGCGGTATAAACATATCTGTCTGCAAGCACTATGAACCCTGCTTTTAATGCGGGAATAATAACTTGTTCGAGCCTGTCCGCAAAATCAACTGCGTGTAATAAAGAAAACGTTCTCGGACTTAAAAGATTTTTCTTTTTTGCCAATTTTGTTGTTTGTGAAATTAAATCGGATGAATTCCATTCCGTGAATATTACGTCTTGTTTTAGTGATTTTAACCAATCTCTAAGAATAACAAGCTGTGTAGACTTACCAGAACCGTCTATCCCCTCTACACAAACAAGAGTTCCCGGTAAATTATGTGCTTGATTTAGTCTGGACTTATTCTTTATCATTTGTTTCCCCAATCAGGTTATTTCTTATGATATCACAATTTTATTAAAACATAAATCCCTAATTTCCCGATTAAAAATCCATCTGTAAAGAAATGTAACAAGTGTAAATTTTACACGATATAAAAATTAAAACATGGGGAAGTTATATAACAGAGAGGATATTAAAAAATAATCAGATAAATAAGTGTTTTCTTTCTTTGTTTCCTCTCTCTGACAGAAAATAAATTTAACCGGCGCAAGTCGGTTTTTTTATTTGGTATAGATATTTTTTCCCTCTTCCGAGTACATTTTTTCGCGCATTGTTTTAATATCGGAAAAAGTATTATATTCTTTGGTTTTTGACAGAAAATCAAGTTCATTTTTAAATTTTTCTATAGAGCGTTTTATGTTATGACAATTATATTCCCGCATATCTTGTGCCATTTGCAGATTAGATAATGCAAGCCGAGTCATATCTCTAAATCCTGAAGATGCAAGTATTAAGGCTAATTGATTATCAGATGCGGTTTTAAATAAAGCTTGTGCAGCTAATAAAGGCATATGACTTATTAATGCGGCTGCTTCATCGTGGTCTTTTGCATTTGTAATAATAACTTGCGCGCCTGTCTTTTTTATTATTTGTTCCGCTATATTTATATCTTTTTCTTCTGCATTTGCAGATGGAGTTAAAACCCATTTTGCGCCTTCAAAAAGCTCTTTAAAAGATGCTTCGTAGCCTGAAAACTCCGTTCCTGCCATTGGATGCGAGCCTATAAATTTATACGGATGCTTTTTTTGCATTACAAATTCTTTTACGCCGGCACAATCTAAAACAATAGTATTTGCACTTACTATATTTTCTAATTTATCAAGTATTTCAAGAGTTTTACCGATAGGAGAGGCAACAAATATAACATCACATTCTTTGATGCTGTTAATATCATCAGATACGTTATCTGCCCAGTGTTTTGCTTTTTCTATTGTTTCTTTATTTCGGGTTACTCCGTATACCTCATATTCGGTTCTTGATAAACATTTAAATAACGAACCGCCGATAAGTCCCAGTGATATTATTCCTATTTTCATTTATTAAAATCCTTATTTAATTCGAGTCCAATTACTTTTGCTGTTCCGTTAGGAACAATCTTTACTCTTGCATAAGATTTAGAACTTGAGTTTATTTTTCGCTCTATTTCTCGTTCCGTTTTTTCTTTAACAAAGTAACTTTCAATTCCGTATTTTATTATTCCTCTTTTTATTTCTTCCGTTAGCAAATATACCATTTCAAAAGAAATATTACAAAATGTTAACAATTATACATAAATTTGCGTACTATACAATTATGTGTAATAATACAAGTAAATTAATAGTCTAACCATTCCTTTCTTGACTTATGCGGCTTTATGTCGCATTTTATT
>CANRHJ010000077.1 GCA_947630355.1 Candidatus Gastranaerophilales bacterium
TTATCCTCTTCTTGAGATCTCGCTGTTAACATCATTATCGGGATATTTTTATATTTATTATCATACTTTAGGAGCCTGCTTATTTTATATCCGTTTATTTTAGGCATCATTACATCCAGTATTATTAAATCGGGAGCCATTTCTCTCGCTTTATTTAATCCTTCTTCTCCATCCGAAGCCGTTATACAAGTATACCCCTCGCCTTCAAGCACAAACTGTAATATTTCTATGATGTCAGGTTCATCATCCACCAATAATATTTTCTTCATCAGTATCCCCTTTTGAAAATTGTTCCAATTTCTTGTTTATTTTCTTTATTGTTTCTCCGTCCTGCGGATACAATGCTGACGAATACATTATACCACATTCGGGATTTTCTTTAGCTGCTTCTCTTATATATGTTTCAAGTCTTCTTTTCTCAAAATCATATACAAATGAATCTATGTCGGCAGTATATATATCGTAATACTTTATCCCGTTTTCTTCTTTTGAAAAGTCTTTATATACAGCCGTCTTTCTTATTATATCTTCTTTTAAAATCTTGTCTATTACGGAATTTCCGGTATTAGCCTTCTCCTTCAATTTTATAATTGCTATATTTCTCTTATCCGACTTTGCTTTCTGCATTTCTTGTTCCAATGAATGAGTGTATATCTCTTCGTCATTCATCAGCGGAACGGCCAAATAGAAAGTTGTTCCTTTATTTAACTCACTATCCAGCCAAATAAATCCTTTGTGAGCTTCCATCAGCCGTTTTGCTATCGGCAAACCCAAACCTGAACCCCCGACTTTTCTGCTTAGGGAATTCTCTATCTGCTTAAATTGCTCAAATACCTTGCTCCAATTCTCACGTGCTATTCCTATTCCGTTATCTTTTACGGAAATCTCTATATATTCTTTACTTAATTTTTCGGGCAAATTCTCAAAAAACGGATTGCTTCGTATCACTTCGGCACTTATTTTTTTGCTTCTTATCTCTATATTTCCGTTCTCTTTTGTAAACTTTATGGCATTTGATACTAAATTTGTAATAACCTGTTCCATTCTTTGTGTATCAATATACACGGTTCCCGCATCAGCGCTTAAATTTGTTGTTATCGTTATGTTCTGCTCTTTTGCAAGACTCTCTAATGAATTCTTTACAAGCTCTACGGTCAAATTTATATTTGTTTTTTCAAATCTGAATTCCATTTTACCCGCTTCTATCTTCGATAAATCAAGTAAATCATATATTATTGCAGATAACCTTTTTACGTTTCTTTTGGCTAAATTCAAAAATTTATCCATTGTTTCATTGGTTTCACCCGCACTGCCTTTTTGTATTATCTCTAACGCACTGTTTATTGAAGTTAACGGTGTCCTTAATTCATGCGATACTATTGATATAAATTCCGATTTCAACCTCTCCAATTTTTCTAATTTTATATTCGTTAATTTTATTTCCTCATATAATATAGCGCTTTCTAACGGCAGAGATACCTGTTTTACCAGTGTAGTAAAACATTTGGTATCATCAGGCGCAAAATCAGTTTGCCTGAACACCTCTATTATTCCGTAAAACTTATTTTTTATATTTATCGGCGCCATTAAATTATCATATCCGAATATATTTAAATCAAACTCTCCGTATTTATCTTTTATTTCCTTTGTTATTTTTATGTTTTCTATTGAAGGATTTATTGAAAATAAGTTTTTATAATTTAATAAAGCTCTTAATTTTATTGCATTTTCCAATCTGGTCGATACCGGAAATACTGATTTTATCATTAATTTTATATCGTTTGCATCATTTAGTATTAATGCATAAGTTAATGACAAAGATAAACTCTGATCCAAACCTTCAAGCATAATTTCTATTAATTTGGTTTTATCAAACGAACCCGAAAGCTGAGTACCTGTGTTGTATAATACATTCAACTGATATAAACTTTTTGCCAGGTCCTTATTGTTTTTTGATAATATCCTCAATGTTTCGCTCAATTGCAAGTTTGAGTTTAATGTCGATTTAAAAAGATTTTCGTCAAAAGGTCTGTTTATATAAGCGTTTGCAAATTTGAGAATGTCATAATTTATATTATTTTCGGGCAGTAAAACTATACTTCTTATGTCTTTTGTCTGCATTGTAATTTTATGTTTTCTTAATATCGAAACAATATCAATATTTGTCGAATTGCAGTCAAACATTATCACATCGGTTCGATTTTTTTCGATTATATCTTTTATTTCTTCTTCCGATTGAATGATTTTATAGTCGTGTGATGTTTGCCGGAGTATTTCATCCGTTTCTTTTATTGCTGCTTTATTATCGGTTAATATTATTATTTCTGCCATTATTTCCTCTCTCAGCAATATTTTAACAGCATTTTTTACTTTGTATAACTTCTATACATTAATTTACAATGATTAGAATATCTATTATTAAGAAATGTAACAAGAATAACTCATTTTTAGCAATTATTTAAATCGTATATACTTTATATATATGTAGATGATAAACACAGGATATTAAGAGAAGAATAAAAAAGATTTTATAATTCATACTTACCTTACTTACTACCTTTACTAACACACGAGGAAATTGAAAAAGATTTCAGAGGAACATTAAAAAAGTTCCTTTTTTTTTGTTTTAAAGGGAGCAGAAAGTGCACAAAGAACTCCTTCAACAGAAAAATTTTGTTTGTTGTAAAATATGTAGTGAGGCAGTTATGTTTTTGGATAAAGCTAAAATAAAGATACAATCAGGCAAAGGCGGGAATGGCATTGTGGCTTGGCGGCGTGAAAAATACGTGGATAAAGGCGGACCGGCAGGCGGCAACGGCGGCAGCGGCGGCAACGTATATCTTATTGCCACTGAAGACATTTCAACACTAATGGATTTTCAATATCAATCCGTTTTTAAAGCTGAAAACGGAGAAAACGGTTATATCAAGACTCAGCACGGAAAATGCGGAAAAGATTTATATATTAAAGTTCCTGTAGGTACAATTGTTAAAGACGGCTCATCGGGAAAAATTATAGCCGATTTTAATGAAGCAGGACAGTGTTTTATGGCCGCAAAAGGCGGAAGAGGCGGAAGGGGTAATGCATGTTTTGCTACGGCGCAGAAACGAGCACCGCAATTTTGCGAACCCGGCGAAAACGGTATTGAAAGAACTTTGGAACTTGAACTGAAACTTATTGCGGATGTGGGTTTGTTAGGTATGCCTAATGCCGGTAAATCTACTCTTATCAGTGCCGTAAGTTCCGCAAAACCTAAAATTGCTGATTATCCGTTTACCACAATTACTCCTCATTTGGGCGTTGTTAAAAAAGATAACGGAGATGCTTTTGTTCTTGCGGATATTCCGGGACTTATCGAAGGTGCTTCGGAAGGTATCGGTCTTGGTCATGAGTTTTTAAGACACGTTGAAAGATGCAGATTTCTTATTCATCTGGTTGATTTAACAATGGATAATCCCGTTAGAAATTACACTCTTATTAATAATGAATTAAAAAAGCATTCAATGCAGCTGGCAAGTGTATATCAGGTTATTGCTCTCAATAAAATTGATGCGGTTGATGAACAGACAAGAAGATGCTATCTTGAGGAATTCAAGAAATTTTCCGATGATGTATTTTTAATATCCGCTGCCACTCAGGAAAATTTAAAAGAGTTTATGTATTTTGTTGCAAAGAAGGTGGAAGAAATTCCAAAACCCGTCATAGAGGTGGAAGTGGAAGAAGATGACGGCGCTACCGATAACGACGACAGTTCTTATAACGTTTATAAGGTTGACAAACACACATTTGTTGTTGAAGGCGGTAAAATTTTCAGGCTGGCTAACGTTACTGACGGCAGAAATACCGAACAATTATACAGATTTCAAAATATTCTTAAATCAATGGGTGTCTTCGATGCGCTTAAAGCCGCAGGTGTTCAGGAAGGTGATATTGTTAAAATAGGACATCTTGAATTTGATTACTTATTTTAATTCTTCAGCAATTCGAAATTATTTTTTGAAAATCTTATTATGCCTTCTTTTTGCATTTTTGAAAGTTCTCTTGACAAAGCGCATCTGTCAGTGCATAGAAATTTCGCCATTTGCTCACGGCTATATGGGATTGTAAATGTTCCCTGCGCTGTTTTATATATATCTAAAAGTGCCAATATTTTTTCTCTTATGGTTTTCAGACCTATTATATCCACCTTATCTTCCAATAAAGTGTTTCGTTTTGATATCATTTTCATTATGTTTCTTATTAACTGCAAATGGTAGGAGCAAAGCTTTTCACAGGGAGTTACAAGTTTATCAAAAGGCAGAAATAAAACCTCGCATCCTTTTTCGCTCACAATATCAACGGGACTTTTCTTTTGCCCCAAGCATACGATATTATGTCCGAATATATCATTAACATTAAGCTTTTCTATAATATTTGCACTGTCAGACTTCCTAATATATGCACTCCCGTCAAGGATTACTCCCAAATAATCAACGGATGAACCTGTCTTTAAAATATACGAATTTGGTTTATATGTTCTTGTTTTTATTCCCATACATTTTAAGAGTTCAAGAATTTGGTTATTATCAATTTTTTCAAATAAATCAATATTCAACATCGTATTTTTTTCTTTTTTTCTTATTTTTTTCAAGTTTAGTAATATGTAAATCTTTCATTGAGTTTTCAATAGAAATTTTAGCAAGCGGTTTATGAGTTTTCTTATCATAAAAAACAAGCCAATGTTCACGTTTTGGGTCATCTACGGAAAACGATAAGATACCTGATACACTTGTTCCTTTTTTTATTGTTTTCATGGCAAGAGAATTTCTGTAATCGGTAAATATAGACGGCGTGAAAGAATTATGCAAATCATTCACCATCGCTATATCAAAACTTGAAAAATCAGATTGTGAATTATTTTTTATTATCAAATCCAAAGAAATGGTATTCAAATTTCCGAAAGGATCTTCTTCTAAAAATATATCATTAATGTTTACATCAAGACCGTCATATTTTAGTTCTTTCTGGCGGACCGATTCTTTCGTCATAACCGGAATAGCTTCCGTACTTTTTATTTTAACCTTTATTTCATCACCGGGAGATATTAAAACGTCTTTTCCTTTGTGAAACAAACTAAATCCCAAAGCGATAATTCCGCCAAGAGCAGCACCGCCGGCAAGAGTATAGCCTTGACTTACTATAGCACCTTCCAGACCGACAAGTTCTATGGCTGCAACGGCACCATACACTCCGCCAATAGCGGTATTGGCCAAATTCTCGCCCACTGCTTTCGCTGCCGATTGTGCCGGATGCAGTTTTGATGACATTCCGCCTTCTATGGGTATTTCTCTGCCGTCAGGCGTTATCAGATAATCAAATCCCAGTTCTATATATCCGTCGCGCCCCATTCGTTTGGGATCAACAATATTTTTAACGGTTCCGTGTGCTACGGTGCCTTTCGGCAATAATACTCCGCTTCCGGCTAATACATCTTGAGAAACCTCCGCAAAAAACTCATCGCCTTCAAATGACGTTGTACCCGCCAATACCTGAGATACCGTCAGTTCAATGGTTTGTTCTTTATCCAAAGTTTTTACTTCATTTGTGAATATTTTTTCTTTTTCGTTATTCCTTACATCCGTTTCTTCAATATGTCCCTGATAAGGAGTCTGCTCTGCTGCAGCCAATAGGCACACATTCCATTGTATGATTCCTGTTATTATTATTAACGATATTATTTTCTTTTTCATAATCCCCATCCGTTTACTATTATTTTACTATATTTATTGACATTTTCAAAATTTTAATATATAACTTTTTTATGAAAAAAACATTCGGAATTATCCTGTTTAATTTACTTATAATAATAGTTATTCTTTTATTTGTTGATTATATTCAAATGTATTTGTTCTTTAATAAACCGGAACCTTACCCTTATATTGAACTAAGCGATAGATATGAGGCTACGGATTTGCCGTATCTTAAGAATAAAAAACCTATAGTGTTAATAGGCTGTTCATATACTTATGGGTATAACATAGATAAAAAAGAAACCTTCAGTCATAAATTACAGGAGAAAACAAAAAGGAAGGTATTTAATACGGGTAAAAACGGCGAGGCAATGGCTTATTTTATATATAAGGCACAAACATCAGATTTGCTTAAAAAGGATTCATTAAAGGATTTGCAGCCGCCTGAATATATAATTTATACTTTTATTCCCGACCACATAAGAAGATTATACGTTAATTTCTTTAACGAAAACGTTCGTGATAAGAATCTTAAGTATTCTCTGAAAAAAGTAAATGGTGAAAAAAAGCTCGTTTTAGATGATGTTTTTAATGTTCATTTTGTTGATTATATTAAAAAATTCATTACATACGAAAGAATATCGAATTTTATAATAAAACAAAAAAGCGACGATGAAAAATTTGATTTTTTTAAATTACATTTACTTGAATTTAAAAAATCGTTAGGACCAGAGTTTAAAGATACGAAAATTGTTATATTACTATATCCGCCAAATTACAAAGATTCAAGCCATTTTCCAAAATTTACCACTGACAGGTGGAGTGAACTTGAGGACGAAGGATTCATTATAATCGATCTTTACAATGATAAATTCAGTCATTTTGTTAAAGATGAATACAGAACCGTTGACGAGGTGCATCCCTCAGGCAAAGCCTGGGATGAAATTATTCCGGTAATTATTGATAAGTTAAAATTATAAATATTTTATGTTATTATTTTACTGAAAATAAAATAATACAGAGGTATATATGACAGCAACAATGGAAGAATTAAGAAAAAAATATGAAGTAGTTATCGGACTTGAAGTACATGCGCAGTTAAAGACTAAATCCAAGATTTTTGCGTGTGATTCAACGGAATTCGGAAATGAACAAAATACGCAGGTAAGCCCTATTACACTCGGCATGCCGGGCGTTTTGCCGGTTTTAAACAAAGAAGTTGTAAATATGGGTATTCTTACGGGGCTTGCGCTTAACTGTACGATACCTCAATACTGTAAATTTGACAGAAAACAGTATTTTTATCCCGATTTACCGAAAGGTTATCAAATTTCGCAATATGATCAGCCAATATGCGTAAACGGGTATATAGATATAGAGGGCAAGAGGATAGGTATAACGAGGGCTCATCTGGAGGAGGATGCAGGCAAGCTTGTGCACATGGGTTCAACGGGGATTGCGGGTTCAAGCTATTCTTTAGTTGACCTTAACAGAGCGGGAACACCGTTATTGGAAATAGTATCGGAACCTGACATGCGCTCATCGGATGAAGCAAGAGCTTATATGGAAGAGCTCAGAACCATTTTAAGATATATTGGCGTTTGCGACGGAAACTTAGAAGAAGGTTCCATGAGGTGTGATGCAAATATATCAGTCAGACCAATAGGTCAAAAAGAGTTCGGAACAAGGGCAGAAATAAAAAATGTTAACAGTTTTAAAGCTCTTCAGCGTGCCATTGAATATGAAATAGACCGACAAATTGATATTGTTGAATCGGGCGAAGAAGTAGTTCAGGAAACAAGATTGTGGGATGATAATCAAGGCATCACAAAGTCTATGAGAGGAAAAGAAGATGCACACGATTACAGATATTTCCCCGAACCTGACCTTATGCCGCTTGAAATTTCACGTGAATGGGTTAATGAAATAGCTTCTAAGATGCCAGAATTACCGCAAAAAAGAAGAGAACGCTATGTTTCATACGGCTTAACGCCTTATGATGCCAATGTTCTTGTTGAACAGCAAGATATAGCTCTTTTCTATGACAAAGTGGTTGCGGCAGGTGCTGATGCTAAAATTGCCGATAACTTCTTAATGAAAGAAATCGCAGCTTACATGAAAGAAGAAAAGGTTACTCTTGAACAAACAAAATTAACTCCGGAGTCATTTACAGAGTTAATCAATTTGGTTACATCGGGAGCTATTTCAAATAATATCGGAAAACAGATTGTAATAACATTATTAAAAGAAGGCGGAAGTGCTAAAAGTATTGTTGAAAAACAAGGTTTGAGCGTTATTTCCGATGAAGGTTCACTTAAGGCAGTTATTGATAAAGTTATTGCGGCTAACCCGTCTCAGGTTGCTCTTTATAAAGGCGGTAAGGATAAATTATTCGGTTTCTTTGTCGGCCAGATAATGAAGGAAACACAAGGAAGGGCTAATCCTCAATTATTAAATAAGCTTTTAAAATCTGCTTTAGATGCTTAATTTTATTATACCTGACGGTCTCTTCCCCGTTCAAGGTGACAGGGAAGAGACAATTTAGCGCTTCCGTCAGCAATCAATTCATAAAAAAATCCGAAAAGAAAATATTCTTTTCGGATTTTTAAAATATTTAATTTATACTATGAACCTTAAGATGTAGTTACAGCATTAGCACCTGTATTTTGTGCATCATACATTACACCTTGTGCTGCATCACCGTAAGGAACAACTTTTTGGTTATATATTGATGCTTGGTATTGGTCTTTCGGTGAAGAAAAGCTTGTTGTCAGGATATTCGGTTTTTTAGCACCGTTAACATCTATATATATGTTTGGCTCAGTTCCGCATGGGTTTGTGCTTAATGAATCGCAGGTTGTAGCATCCGTAGCAGCGCCGGAACCGTTTGAGAAACTGGTAACACAATAAATAATACCGTCTTGTGTCGCAAAAATGCTTCCGCTGCAACTTGCTGCACCATTAGATGATGTAGGCCATTGCAAGTCGGTACTGGTATCCATTACGCTCATTCTCTTCTTGAATACGTTATCAACCAAATCTTTAGCGCTGCTAAAACCGTTAGCACCAACGCCATCTAATGCATAATTTAGCGTTAAAGCTTGGTTTAATGCGGATATTGATTTTTTAAATGCTGTTCTGTATTCTTGTGCATTTGTATTCTGCATTAATGTAGGAACTGTCATAGCAGCTATTACACCAATGATTACCAAAGTAATTAAAACTTCGGCAAGGGTGAAACCTAATTTTTTCATATTTTCTTACCTTTCATTTTTTTCA
>CANRHJ010000078.1 GCA_947630355.1 Candidatus Gastranaerophilales bacterium
TACGGCGTTGCGTTAAAGAAAGCAATAAATGATTCATTAAGATACAAGGAAGACGGTTATCAACCTGCAATTGTAGTTCTCGGCGACCTTGAAAATGAAGGCGATATTACAAAACAGATAAATTGGAATACTTTACCAAGTAATTTGGAAAAGACTTTAAAGTATATTCCTGATTTGAGTTTAACATTCTTGTATGCACACCCTCAAAAACTGGACGATGTAAGACAGTCTTTGTTAACTGTCTTGGATGAAAAGAAGTTAGTTATGGCCTCTGAAGAAAATGTAGATCAGGCAATAAGAAAATTTATGGGAATAGTTGAAAGGTAGAAAATGAATATTACTATAGCTTCAAAAAATGCAGAAAAAACATATAATGATACAAAAGTAATAAATATAGGCACCGCGAAGAATTGTGATTTCAAATTGGATTTGAATTTTGATTTGATATTATCCCTTCAAAAACAAGAAAACGGAAAATGGTACATTATAAATAATTTTCGCAGTGACAGAGTATTATTCAGAGGACAGCCGATAGGAGCAACTCTTGAATTAGGCTCGTTATGCAAATTGATGATAGAAGGAACGGATGAATTTATAAGCATAAAAATAACTACGGCAGGTACAAATCCTAAAGTAGTGCCGGGTTCACTGGAATTAGCAAACAGAAAAAATGCCGAACATATCAAACGTGCCGAAAATAAAAAAACTATCACCATGATAGAAGATGAAGAATTGAATGAACAGGATATAGAAACCTTATACGGCACAGGTGTCGGTGCTCAGACAAAAATAAAAATTGACAGAAAAAAAGCCGATATAGAAAGAAGACGTGCTTTAATAACTAAAGAAATAGCTTATAAATCAAATTATTTAAGAGCTAAACTATCACAGAATGAAATAATATTAGGAATTTTGAACTTCTTAATAGTCTTTGTTCCGTTTGCGATGGCATTTATATTGAAGGATGTTATCAGATTAGAGGCACTAAACGGTCAATTACAAAACAAAGTATTATTCTTAGTCGCAATTGTATTTATAATTATAACATTGTTGCTAAAACAAGGTCAGTTCCTTGTATTGCAAGGTAAAGGTAAAAACAGAATATCTCAATCCTCCGTATTAATACAAAGATTGAGTATGCTTTCATCTTGCGGTATTTTCGGCGTTATTTTAATCTTTTCAATAGCCGAATTAACGAGTCATATATATAATCTGCCGTTATTAATTCCGCAGATGTTAATATTATGTTCTTTCTTGTCAATATTCTTAGGTATATTTGCCGGATTTACAAAAAATATAATATCAGAGAGCGGAGAAGAATTAGACAGTTATGAGAGCAGAGAAGACTTCCAAGCAGTAATGAAAGATTATCAACAATGGATATCATTATTTGTAAACAATATAACAAGGAAGAAATTAAAAGATATAAGTAATAAAATATTCAATTTACAGTTGAAATCATATGGGGAATTTATATTAGGTGTACTTACGGCGCCTTTGTTGGCATATGCTGTTTCACAAACATTAGGTGAAATATTCCCGGAAGCAGCCGGTTTTATAAGATTACCGATGGGGTTAAAATTCTCCCCTATATTCATAGGCTTAGCATCATTTATGATAATATTTGCATTCCATTGTTTTGCTACGTCATTTTCCATAACGAAAAGAATATACGCATCTAATGTAATAAAACAGGATGGGTTTAGTGATTATAATGTACATGGTGTAATGCTTCACGGTGTTGAAAGTACAAAGAACCTGAAAAAAGAAGCAAAGAAGTTTTTCATAATTGCGTTGTGTGTTACAATAATAGAATTTACAATGAACGTGTCGTACTTCATAGGTGTAATGGGCGGGAGTATAATGAATATGATAGTAAGTTTTCTCGGTGCTGCTTTGCCTACTGCGATACTGATAATGGAAACTACAATGTTAGGTAATACAAAATTTGAGATAATAATAAGAGAAGAATTACTTGAAAAGGTTGATAAAGATTTTAATTAAAGGAAAAGAATAATGTACAGATGCACAGAGTGTAATAAAGAATATAGTGAATGTCCGGATTTCTGCGATTGCGGAAATGATTCATTTGAAGAAATATACGAAGAAGAAGAATATTATGAACCTGTAAGACCGGTTAAACATTCAAAACCGAAGCTTTCTGAAGAAGAAATTGAAGAAATGCAGCAGGAAGCTTTAGACAAAAAGAAAGCTTTAATTACAATAGTAATCTGTTTATTATTAAGCATAATAGTATTATTTTTACCGCCGTATCCGCAGAAGAAAATGGAAAAAGTGAAGCAGCAGGCTAAAGAGGCGAATATAAAATTACCTGATATATCCACATATTGGGATAATACACTTCCTTCGCAGTTCAGAAAACCCGTAAACACCGTTTCAAATTTACCTGTTTTAAATAGTGAATTCGGCAGGATTTCAGGTGCATTGAAAGATTATTTAAAATATGTCGGAGGTGAATTCAGCAAGAAGTGGACTCCCGCTATGGTAAAAGGTACCGGAGAGTGTAAAGTTGAATTTACTATAAATAAAGAAGGCGGATTTACGAGTAAACGTATAATAGTCACCTCGAACAATGAATCTTTGGATGATTCTGTTCTTTTGGCTTTGTCAGCCGTAACGGCAGTTAATGTTCCGCCGGAAGATTACAAAGGTGAAAGAATACTGTTATCCTTTAAAATAACGGATAGCGGTTCAAAAATATATTTCCCTACTAAGTAAGGTAATAAAACAAATCCAGGAACTCTGGAAAAGAAATTTTCACCCATTCAAATTCATTAATTTTAATGGGTTTTTTACATATAAGTCCGGCGATATAAGCCGTCATAGCTATTCGATGATCATGAAAGCAGTCAACAACGGCATCGCCTGTTAATTCGGTTTTACCGTTTATAACAAAACCGTCAGGAGTTTCCGAAATGTCTGCACCGAGTTTTGTCAATTCCGAACAGACGGCGCTAATTCTGTCAGCTTCTTTATTTCTGAGGTCTTGAGCATCATTGATTACCATAGTACCTTCCGCTTGAGTGGCTATAAGCGCTATAATCGGAATTTCATCAATTAATCTGGGTATTATATCACCTTGTATTGAAACGGCTTTTAAATTTTCGGTATAAGAAACTTTGATATCCGCAACGGGCTCATTGGCGGTATTTCTTTCATTAAAGATTTCAATATTAGCTTTCATTGATTTGAGGACATCAATTATTCCCGACCTGGTAGGGTTGATGCCGACATTTTTAATAATTATTTCGGAATGTGGAATAATCAATGCTGCGGCGATAAAGAAAGCTGCGGAAGAAATATCCCCGCAAATATTAATATCAAGCGGCTTAAGTTCGGATTTTTTAATTGATACTTTATTCCCGTAAACATTAATATCAGCGCCCATAGAGTCAAGCATAAGTTCCGTATGATTTCTGGATTTATACGGTTCCGAGAATGATGTGGTGCCTTCGGCAAACAATCCAGCAAGAAGTATGCATGATTTAACCTGAGCAGATGCCAAAGGACAGTTGTAATCTATACCGACAAGCTTTGAACCCTTTATTGTCAAAGGCATTTTAAAGTTATTACTGACAATATCGGCATTCATAAGTGTCAGCGGTTCAATAATTCTTTTCATCGGTCTATTTGACAGGCTGCTGTCACCGAATAAAACGGATGTGAAGTTTTGTCCCGCAAGAATCCCCGATATTAATCTGGTAGTTGTACCGGAATTTCCGCAATTTAAAGGTTTTAGCGGAGCTTTTAAAGCTTCTGAAGAATCAATTATTACTTGATTGTTTCTTGTATATAAACAAGTGCAGCCCAGTTGTTTAATAATATCCAAAGTTGCCATACAGTCCGCACCGTTGGAATAGTTAGTTATTTTTGATTTACCTTTAGAAAGAGACGAAAACATAAAGGCTCTATGTGTAATAGATTTATCGGGAGGTATTTCAATACTCCCTTTTAGCGGTTTAGATTTTTCTGCAATAACATCCATATAATAATTAGACAATAAATTATAATCAAATGCAACATTAGAACAAAAAACGTGTTATAGCCTTAAAAGAAAAAGAGTAATATAATAAAAGTATGCAAAATACAGAGGAAGAAAATATAAATAAATTAGAGCAGGCGCATATTGACTTTATCTCAACGGTAAGCCACGAACTCAGGACACCTTTAACGAGTATAAGGGGGTTTGCGGAAACATTATTGTCATCTTATGACAGGTTAACTCCCGAACAAAGGGAAAAATTCTTACAAATAATAAAAGACCAATCAAACAGGCTGATAAATCTGGTGGAAAACCTGTTGACAGTATCCAAAATGCAGGTGAATAAAGAATTAATGGTTTATAAAACAACCGATATAGTTCCGTTAACGGAAACGGTAATACAGATGATAAAGAGTCAATATAAGACTCATTATTATAAATTTGAGTATGAAAAAAACTTACCCAAAATATTGGTGGATACCGATAAGTTTCAGCAAATAATGATAAATTTAATAGATAATGCATCAAAATATTCCGATGAAGGAACAACGGTGACTGTAGAAATAAAACAAAATTATGTTGAAAATAAAGTAGAGATTACGGTAAAGGATGAAGGAAGCGGGATAGATCCGAAAGATATTGACAAAATATTTAATAAATTTTCAAGGATTGACTCACCATTAACAAGAAAAATACAAGGCAACGGTTTAGGTTTGTATATAACTAAAAATCTTGTGGAAAAGATGGATGGGGAAATATATGTAAAAAGTTCGGAACAAGGGAGTGAATTTAAGGTGGTATTTAAAGAGGCCACACCTGAAGATAGCGGTAAAAAGAAGATAAACGAGTAAGATATGCTGTTAAAAGTAGTATTAATAATTGATAAAAGAAAAGAACAATCGGTAAAATATAAAAGAGTACTGGAAAATAGTGATATAACGGTTTTTACTGCAAGTAATCCGGAAGCTTCGTTAAACATAATTAATTCATTTGAACCCGATGTAATATTAATTTCCGACAGTATAGAAGAGGATATAAAACATGTTGTGGAGCAGCTGCGGGTATTAACATATAATATACGTCCCGCGCTTATAGTATTATCGAAGTCAAACCATATACAAGACAGAATAGTTATATTAGACACAGGTGCCGATGATTTTTTGAGTGAACCGATAAACACGGAAGAGTTTAAGGCAAGAATAACAGCCCATATCAGAAGAAATTTGGAAAACAGTTACAAAGAAAATACTATGTTGTTCGGCAGTTCGGTATCATATAAAATGATAAAACGTATGTTAAATACTAACGGTGAATGGTCAATAATGTTAGTGGATATAGATAATTTGGAGTTTTACAAAGAGATATACGGTGAATTGGCTGCGGATAAACTGTTGCAGACGTATTCAGCCATAATTAAAACAACATTGGAGCCTGAAGATTATTTGGGACAATTGAGTAATGAAGATTTTATAATAATAACAAACAGCAGCGAGAAATCTGAGAAAATAGCTAATTATCTGGTATATGCATTTGAGACGGTAGTGGGGAAATTTTATACGGAAACTGATGCTAAACGAGGGTTAATGTTTATGCATGGGGATGATTTGGCGGAGGATAGAGTAAATCTTGTATCAACAAGTATAGGAGTAATATCAAACCGTTATAAGCGATATACAGATGTGAAGCAGGTAATAAACAGTTTAATATCGACACACAAGCTTGCAAAGTATAAGCAAGGCTCCGCATACGTAATGGAAAGGCCGAAAATAAGTGCTGATAATGCCGTAGAAGTCAGAGAAACAAATGACAGAATATTGATAGCGGAGCCTGATGAAGCATTATCAATATTGCTTGAAGCGACAGGAAGGCTGCAAGGATACGATGTAAAGGCAGTTAATGATTTTGATGAAATAATAGCCGCAGTGGAAAACTTTAATCCCGCAGTAATAGTTCTGGATGCCGGAAATTCCGATGATTTAAAGGGACTTGAAATATGCAGAAAATTGAAATCTGGGAAAAACAGTCTAAAAACCAATATAATATTTACGACAACGGTACATGATAAAGAACTTGTGCTGAAAGCAGGTGCTGATTTATATTTGCCCAAACCTTATGAATTGTCGGTTATATTCGGATGGATTAAAAAGTTTAACGAAAATTATAATATTTAAGGAGAGAATTATGGAAATAAAAACTGAAAAAAAATCAATAACGGATATAAAAGCCGATGTAATGATAGTAAATTTATTTGAGGGCGTAAAAAAGCCCGGTGGAGTTACAGGTGCAGCAGATAAGAAGTATAAGAATATAATAAGCGAATACGTAATCAAAAAAGAGAAATTTGACGGAAAATACGGAGATATATATGAGCTGCCGCTGCCTGAAGAAGGAAAAAAGATTTTAATAGCGGGCTTGGGAAAACAAGAAGAATTTACTTATGTAAAAATAAGAGATTTGACTGCAAAGATTGTAAGACAGTGCATTAAGACGGGCTCTGTTAAGAAAATTGTATCCGTATTGCATGGTGCAGGAATAGCAGGTTTAGACCCGAAATTATGTGCAAGAATGATAGCAGAAGGGGCAATATCCGGTACGTATTCTTTCAATAAATACAAATCGAATAAGAAAGAGAATTGTATAAAAGAATTTATCATATCGGAAATTGATGATAAGAAATATAAAGAAGCGAAACAAGGTGCTGAACTTGGTGTAATAACGGGAGAAGCGGTAAATCGTGCAAGAGATTTAATAAACGAATCATCGCAGTATTTATATCCGGAAACGCTTGCAAAATATGCAGTTGAAAACTCCGGAGTAAAAACAACGGTATATAATAAAGCTCAAATTAAGAAGATGGGTATGAATGCATTTTTAGCGGTTGGACAAGGCAGTATACATGAACCTAAGTTAATTCATATGGAATATAAACCCGAAAAAAAAGCGAAAAGAAAAATCGCAATAATAGGAAAAGGTATCACTTTTGATGCGGGCGGACTCGATTTAAAACCGCCGTCATCAATGCTTACAATGAGAGATGATATGTCGGGCGCAGCCGCTGTTATCTGCACAATGCAGGCTATTGCAAAATTAAAACCCGATGTTGAGGTGCATGCGATAGTTGCTGCATGTGAAAATATGCCTTCCGGCAGTGCTTATAAACCGGGTGATGTAATAATATCGAAAACAGGCAGAAGTATAGAAATAGATAATACAGATGCAGAGGGCAGAGTAACATTAGCTGATGCATTAGCTTATGCAGAGGAATTAAACCCCGATGAAATAATAGATATAGCGACCTTAACAGGTGCTTGTATGGTTGCTTTAGGTACTGTATGCAGCGGTATAATGGGAAATAATGATAAAAAGATAAAAGAATTTATAAATAAAGCGGCTGAAGAAGGGGAAAAATTCTGGCAGTTACCGATGTATGAAGAATACGGTGATACCCTGAAAAGCGATATTGCCGATACAAAGAATACCGGCGGGAGAATGGGCGGAGCTTCTTCGGCAGGTGTCTTTTTATCTAAATTTATAAAACAAACTGCTTGGCTGCACCTTGATATTGCCGGCACCGCTTTTCTTGAAAGCGCAAACGCAGAAGGTATTAAAGGCGCTACGGGTGTCGGAGTCAGAAGTTTAATAAAATATATTACGGAATAAAAGATGGATAATGCAGGATTATAAGGCTTGAATTCCGCTCAATAATTACTATTTTCTATAACTCGGTACAAAAGCAATTCTAACTCGCCTTATCAGGCTCAAACAGAGAATTGCCTCTGATATTTACCTCGTTAAGAAAATTACATTATTATTTCAAGTCATTCAAACCTTATAATCCTGCATAAATACTAAAGTAAAACAGAAAATTACGGATGATAATGTACAAAATAATTAAAACCGATTTTACAAAAGAAAAAAATGAGATTTCATTAATTGAAACCGAAAATACAAAATATGACAAAACCATACTTATAATAGGTGTATTTCATGGTGAAGAACCGCAGGGAAAATATTTAATAAACAAATTTTTAAAAACAGACCTTAGCAATATTAAAAATAAATTACTGATTGTTCCCTGTTTAAACCCTGACGGAATGGGAAAAAATCAGCGCCAAAACTCAAACGGAGTCGATTTAAACCGGAATTTCCCGACAAAAAATTGGACAATAAGCGAAAATAAAGAATATTTTGGCGGTACATCCCCTGCAAGCGAAATTGAAACAAGATTTATGATAAATATTTTAGATAATTACAAAATAGATGCAATACTCTCAATCCACGCGCCGTTTAAAATAGTAAATTATGACGGTCACGCAAAAGAACTCGCCGAAAAAATATCACAAATAACAAGCTACCCTGTTCAGGCGGATATAGGCTACCCGACACCCGGCAGTTTCGGTAATTATGCGGGGGTGGAACGGCGTATTCCTACGATTACACTTGAACTGCCCGAAGATGAACCTAATGAAAAACTTTGGAAAACAAATAAAGGAGTTTTTGAATATTTGGCTAGAAAATATTAAATTTAAAGTTTAAAAGGATAATCATCTTTAAACTCCCAGCCGTCTAATGATAATAATCCGCTGCATGTATACGGGTTGGCTTTGCAGTGTTCTAAAGCCGATTCTCTGTTATCGTTTTTATACAAATATGGTATAAATTTGCCTGAGGCAATATACTGTGAATTGCTATACGGACAATACAAAAAATCAAACGTATCTTTTCCGCCTTCATTAGGTTTTTTTTCTCCGTTAATATCAATTGCAAAATCAATACAATAGCCTTTATTAAGAATAAAATAACTGCCATCAGTCAGATATATATAATAGTTGCCGCCATCACCGGATTTTGACTCAGTGTAATTAAGATAAGGAAACAAAAATTCTTTAGCAAAGTTTTCAACAGTGTCTGAGGTTAAATCCGAAACATCTCCGATAGCGGATTCTGCCCAAAATTCCCAATCATTTCCGTCAGCTTTTGCTCTGATACTTG
>CANRHJ010000079.1 GCA_947630355.1 Candidatus Gastranaerophilales bacterium
TAAAGATTAAGTAAAAAGGAAAAAAATATGGCAGTAAGACAAAGACAACATGAACAAGACCCTATGGTAAGACGTACTAATTTTGATGCTGTAGAGTCTAACTTAACGGATGAACAGGCAAAACTTGAAGCATCAAGATGTTTAAATTGTAAGAACCCCAGATGTGTACAAGGTTGCCCAGTAAATATAAATATTCCGGGATTTATACACGAATTAAAAGAAGGAAATCTTGAAAAAGCCGGAGAAGTTATAAGAGAATCAAGCCTTCTTCCTTCAGGAACGTCAATGTGAAGGTAAATGCGTATTAGGTATTAAATCAGAACCGATAGCTATCGGAGCACTTGAAAGATATGTTGGCGATGCTACTAATGCACAAATCGGTGAAATAAAAGAATCCGGCAAAAAAGTTGCAATAATAGGTTCAGGGTGTGCAGGCATTACTGCAGCAGCTGATTTAAGACGTGCGGGACACGAAGTTGTCGTTTTTGAAGCACTTCATAAACTTGGCGGTGTTTTAAGATACGGTATACCTCCCTTTAGACTCCCCAGAACTTTCTTGGATAAAGAAATTTCAAACTTAAAAAATATGGGTGTTAAATTCGTAACTAACGTTGTTGTAGGTAAATCAATTACCGTAAAACAATTAAAAGATGACGGATTTGATGCAATCGTAATCGGTTCGGGTGCAGGGCTTCCCAAAATGATGGGAATTCCCGGTGAAAACTTAAACGGAGTATATTCCGCTAACGAATTTTTAACCCGTGTTAACTTAATGCAGGCAAACTTGGAAGAAACACCGACACCGATAAGAGTCGGCGAAAAAGCTGCAATAATCGGCGGCGGAAACGTTGCTATGGATGCGGCAAGAGTTGCAGTAAGAATAGGATTTAAAAAAGTTTATATTATGTACAGACGTACGGAAGCAGAACTTCCTGCCCGTCTTGAAGAAATCCGCCATGCAAAAGAAGAAGGGGTAATTTTCCAATTCTTGCATGCACCTAAACAAATTTATAATAAAGAAGGTTATGTAGGCGGAATGCAGTTTGAAATAATGGAACTGGGTGAACCTGATGAATCAGGAAGAAGAAAACCAATTCCTACGGGTAAAACAATGGATTTGGATGTTGATACCGTTGTTGTTGCTTTAGGTACAGGTCCTAACCCTACAATCCAAGCTTCCATGTTAAGAGATAATATGGACTTGGAAACAAATCCGAAAGGCTATATTATTATTAACGCCGAAACCGGTGAAACATCAATTAACGGTGTATATGCTGGCGGCGACGTGGCTCCGACGGGTTCATCTACGGCTATAAATGCTATGGGCGCAGGTAAACGTGCCGCTAAAGCGATAAATGAATATTTATCTAAATAATAAAGCTCCTTCCGTTTAAAACACGGGCTTAAATACGGTGCGAACAGCAAAGCAAGTGAACAGCTTCCAAATTGCGGCACCGGATTAGATTTAAACAGCGAACATCTTTACTGATGTTCGCTGTTGTTTGACGATGTATTATATATTACAAACAAATTTATTTTATTTTTATATCCTTTATGGAAATATTGTTTTTTAGTAAAAATATTAAGGCAACAATGCTTGAAACAATAGTTACTGCCGCTTGATCAATAAAAGTAACAGCCAAAGCTGTTTCCTTAGATATATTATAAATGGCAAAAGCGGAAATAACGGCAAATTGGTATGGTCCTATAAATATTGAAGTTGACGGTATTACACATGCAACCGCTATAAATCCGATAATAAATAAAATAACAGACCAGCTCACATGACAATTAATTCCCTGAATAATAATAAAATAATTCAGTCCTTCAAAAAACCATATTGAAAACGAAGAAAGGAGTATAAAAAACAGTTTCCCCGGAAATTTTAAAATTTCAAATCCGTCTATAAACGAATTGCACACCTTATTAAAAAAATGTAAAAAAGAATCAAAAATATTTTTGATTTTATCAGGAAAAAACCTTGTTTTATTTTTTAAAAAATTAAAAACAGCATCTGTTTTATTAAATTTAATAGCTAAAAAAGCCAAAAATAAACTGCCCAGAAAAACACTTCCCGTAATATAACATATATTTACCGCCAACTGATTTTTATTGTATAAAATAACTGCGGAAAAGACGAATAACAAAGTAATAATACCGTCGAAAATACGTTCCAGAATGATACTTCCGAATATTTTCACTTTATTAACATTATATTTATTCCCGACATAAAACGCTCTAAAGAAATCACCGGCCCTTGCGGGCAATAAAATATTAAGTGCTCCGTTAGTGAGGCATAAAGGTGTTAACTCATACAAAGGCGCATTTACGGTTTTTGAGATAAGCTGCTTAAAGCAAAGAGCCCGGCAGAATTGCCCCATAACTATTGATATACATAACAAAATTATAAATGACGGCTTGAATTCCTTAATCGCGCTAATTAATTCTTTTATATCCAGATTGATAAAAACAAGATAAAGAAAAACTAATGTTATAAGCAGTAAAATTAATCTTTTAGGAATCCTTATCATACTTCTATCCTGAATATTTATACGATTTTTAGATTTGCGTTATTAATCTTCTCAAGAATTTTAAGCTTCCTGTTAATTATATCAGAATTAAAGTCATTAAGTAAATTTTTTTCTTTAATGTAAGTATAATAAGCTTGTTTCAAGTTATTTAAATGAATAAGTGCATCGATTTTCAACTCGATTAATTGTGAATATAAATCAATGTTATGTATTGAGAAATTAAATTTGGAAATAGCAGATTCTATAAAACACAGAGCCAGTTTATATTTTTTAAGTCTCAAATAGCAATTAGCGGCAGCACCGTATATTCTGGGTGAGTCATCATTAATATCAAGTGCCGATAAATAAAATTTTAAAGCTTTTTTCACATTATTTTTAATAAAAAGTATATCTGCAAAAAGTATAATGCTTTTTAGATGATTAGGTGTAAGTTTCAGAGCCGCATTAAGTTTTTTTGAGGCTGAATTAATTTTGTTAAAATAAAAGAAATCATCTTCGGCTTCCCTGAATAAAATTTCCGATTTTATATTAATAACGTTTGATTTTTTTATATAAAAAGAATTAAAAGAATTTTGCATAATATAAATAATCTGCTCCCTTAAAAAATAATAGAATTAAATAACAGGAGCGGTCTATACCGTCAAAATGCATAAAATATAACAAAACATGTAAAAGCATGTCATGGCATGGATTTAAGACATTCAATTTCAACTTAACAAATATTAATATATTTGTTTAAAGAAATAAGAAAAATCCCGAAAGCATGTCATGACATGGGTATAGGAGAAATTACAAAACTTAACAAAAAACCAAATTAAAAATAAACTATAACTTGATATTAGAAAATGAGCATAGTAAG
Organism: Candidatus Gastranaerophilales bacterium; assembly: GCA_947630355.1. Lineage (GTDB taxonomy): Bacteria > Cyanobacteriota > Vampirovibrionia > Gastranaerophilales > Gastranaerophilaceae > Avigastranaerophilus. Next base: position 3,391 of record CANRHJ010000079.1, read on the forward strand.
ATAAAAGAAAAAAGCCGGAGGTAAAATGAACCAGATAATAAAAATAGCTTGGGATTTAAATGAAGCAACAGACAACAGATATCAATTAGTATATGAAATAGCGGAATTGGCAAAAAAGCTGGTTGACGAAAATCAACTAAAACGTGTAAAAGAAGAATACAGTTTTGAAGATACACCGTTTGATACTTCAATAAAAAAAGAAAATCCGGTAGAACACGCGATAATGGTAAAAGCATCCGAGTATGATGATTCCGGTTTAGTCGGATAAGAATCGGGTAAATAAATTTAAACAAATAAAAAGCTCCTCAATGTCAGGAGCTTTTTTAAACCGTAAAAAACAGGAAACTAAGCCAATAATTTATTAACAGCTTTAGTTAATCTTGATTTTTTTCTTGATGCGGTATTTTTGTGTAAAATACCTTTAGAAACAGCCTTATCACAAAGTTTATAAGCATTTGATAAAGCTGCGTTAATTGCATCTTGGTTTTTGTCTTTGGCTTGTGCTAAAACAAGAACTTTTTTAACCGCTGTTTTAATAGATGATTTGAAAGCAACATTTCTTTCAAAATTTCTTTGAGCCGTTAAAATTCTTTTTTTAGCTGATTTAATATTTGCCATAATTATTCCCTTTCTATTGCAAGTATTGTCAATGTAACAATCTGCATAGAGGATTAGTGAGTATGTTTATTATATAATTAAAAAAAATAAAGTAAACAAAATATTACAACTTTTATAAAAAAGGGCAAAAAATAATCTTGATTTTTTTTATAGGAATGTGTCAGTAAGAAAATAATTTCAATGCAAATCCAAAACATAAAAGCCGGAAGCAAAAACTTCAACATAAGTAAAAATAAGCTGATAAGCTGTAAAGGCGCAAGAGAAGTCGTAAGGACTCTTGCAAATCCTGATTCCTTATCTCAAACACTTGTATTGGAAACAAGCGTAACGGGAGGAAGGAGCGCGCAAGCATATAAAAGAGGCGGATTTGCCGAATTCAGGGAAAGAATTTTTGATGATGTTGTGGCAGCGCTTTTTTGGATGAAAGGCGTTGATATGTTTAATAAATTGGGTGATAAATTTGGGAAACACGTTTTAAAATTGCCCACTACAGAGTTTGATGTTGGTAAAGATGCACTTAGAACTCCGTTTGAAAACTTAACTGCAAATGTTTCAGAGGATATGAAAAGGAAACTTGCAGGGTTTAAATTTACTAAAATTATTCTTTCTACTTTGCTTGCTACAGCTTTTGTTGGGTTTGCTCTTCCTAAAATAAATCAGGCAATTACAAGTAAAATAATGGGTAAAAAACGGAAGAATATTGAAAAACAGCATACAATTAATGATGAAATACAATCAGCAAATTCATTTGAAACATTTTCAAAAAAAATAACAAAAGCAGATCAAACATCATTCAAGGGTCTGTCGAGCATAACAACAGTTGCTCATTTATTGGAAAATAACAGATTATGCAAGATGTTAACTACTGATGTGGGTATAACATCCGGAAGGTTTGCTACGGCAAGGAACAAAGATGAAGGTATTGAATATTTATTTAGAGATATATCATCTTGTTTCTTCTATTACGCTTCGACTCCGTTAATTTATAAACTTTTACAGAAAATTTCGGGCAGCACTAAATTAACGACAATTGATCCCGTTACGGCAAAAAGCGTTAATAAAATTATGTTAGAACAATTAAAACAGGCGGATGGCTCTTATGCAGCTTTAAGTGTCAAAGATTTCATATCTAAAACAATTGGTGTCCTTGATGATAAAGCAAAAGAATTATTAAAGAAAATACCGTTTGAATCCGATGTTATTTCACTTGATAAATTAAAAGAAGTAATTACTGACGAAAAATTAATCAGTAAAGCAAAAGAAATGGCAAAATTACAGCCTGAACAAGCAGGTGTAGGTGCTGTTTTGACAAGACAGCAGGTTGCTGATGTTCTTAAAAACGGCTCTATTAATACACCTGAATTTATGCAAGAGGTTTATAAAAGTAACTTTGGTAAAGCATTGACTGATCCTAACAGATTTATTCCGATGAAAAAAATTACTGCCTTTAGGGATAACATTGATGATTATGCGAAAGCAATTGCTGAATCTGCAAAAGATGGCAAAGTGACAAAAGAACTCTTGGAAAAAATGAATAAAAAGAGCTTTTTAATGTCCGCAGGATTTAGAGCGGCAGGACTTATAATATCGGCACTTGCTTTAGGTATTGCCATACCAAAAATTCAATGCTGGATTACGGCAAAAAGAACAGGTTCAAACGCAGCTCCCGGTTTAAGAGCATACGAACCCGAAAATAAAAAAACCGAAAACTAATCCCCTGAAACTACATCGGGTAACAGATTAATAATTGACTTACTTTTAAAATTATAAAAGGTTTTCATTAATCCATTTGAGCATGGGTATAAGAGCGTTTGCTCTGTGGGATATTGTGTTTTTTATTTTTTCGGGGAGCTCAGCTATGGTTTGGTTGTATTCGGGCAGATAAAATATCGGGTCGTATCCAAAGCCGTTTGTGCCTTTAGCCTCACAATCTATAAAGCCAAAAACTTTGCCTTCTTCTTCGTGAATGATTTTCCCGTTTCCATCCGTAAGCACCATAGCACAGGTAAAATGTGCCGTCCTTTTTTCAAAAGGCACTTCCTTTAACTCGTTAAGCAGCTTAGAAATTTTTTGTTTTTGAGTGTCGGCATAGCGGGCGGAATGTATTCCGGGACGTCCTTCCAGTGCATCAACACAAAGTCCCGAATCATCGGCCAAACAATATGTTTTCATTATTCTTGAAGCCTCTTGAGCTTTAATTATCGCATTTTCCATAAAATTTTTGCCGTCTTCAACGGGATTAAAATCGCCTTGAACAATATCAAAAACTATTTTCGGATTTTTGTTTATTGCATCAATTTCCTCTGTTTTATGCGGGTTTGAGGTCGCAAGAATTATTTTTATCATTAATTATTTTCCAAACCTTCTTGATCGTGAATTAAATTCTATAATAGCCTTAGCCAGTGCTTCTTCATTAAAATCAGGCCAAAGTGTATCTGTAACATATATTTCGGTATATGCACACTGCCATAAAAGGTAATTGCTTATTCTTTTTTCACCGCCCGTTCTGATTAATAAATCAGGATCGGGCATACCTGAAGTGTAAATATTCCGAGAAATAACATCTTCCGATATATCTTCAACGGTAAGTTCCCCGCTGTTAACCTTTTGCACTATTTTTTTAACCGCATTTGTTATCTCCAATCTTGAACCGTAGTTAAACGCAATTTGTAAATTTAATGTTTTACAATTTTCGGTTTGTTTTTCTCCGTATTCTAAGATGTCAATTAAATCTTTATTTAAAGAGGTTCTGTCTCCGATAAATCTTAATTTAATATCATTTTCAATAAACTCAGGAACTTCGGATTTAATGGTTTTTGCCAAAAGTGACATTAAAAATTCCACTTCTTCTTTAGGTCTGTTCCAGTTTTCGGTTGAAAACGCATAAACGGTTAAATATTTAACGTTGAATTTTGCACATGCTTTAAGAGCAGCTCTTAGGGCTTCAACGCCTTTTTTGTGCCCTGCTGCGGAGGGTAAAAACTTTGATTTTGCCCAGCGTCTGTTACCGTCCATTATTATAGCGATATGACGTAAGTTCGTACTTCTCACTATTTCCTTGATTTTATCGGTTTCAGATAATATCTCTATCATTACTTTTTCTCTTTGCTATGCGAAATTATAAATCAAAAAATTAAAATTGACTATTATTTATTTTATAAATTAAATTTGGTATAATTGCTTAATGAAAAAAATTATAATATTATTTTTATCTTTTATAATTTTATCAAATTGTGTATATGCATCAAAAGAAACGGATGAGGTCAAAAAACTTCTGCCATTTAAGTATGAGCGGGTGCGCAAAATTAAAGCGGATAAAAAAATTGCTTATGTCGGTGAAAATGCTGCTTTTATTTCTTTATACAGTCCGGATGGTTTATATGATAATTTTATGAGTACGTATTACTCTCAAAACAATAAATTACAGAATATGAAATTTGAAAATTATCCCTCTGACGGTATTATAAGATATAAAAAAGACAATAAATACGGAATAATATATGTTAACGGAAGTTTAATTCATATAACAAAACCGATTTTTGAAAAAGTGGAATTCCCCGATGAAAACTCTTTTGCTTCAAAAATTTTAAATATATCTTTTGCTCCTTTGGATAAAATAATTTTATATTTTCATTATCCTTTAATTAAAAATAAAGGCGAATATATTTATAAAACGGCTTATGATTTATTTAATAATTCCGGTACATACGCAAAAGGTTATGTTTTTCTGCCTTCCGCTTTAATTGATGAGAAAATTAATGTTAAAAATAATAATCTGTATGTAACATATAATAATATATCATTTACTGCTAATGATTTTATATTTGAGTACGAAAGAAATAAAAAATTTGATATGCCGAATATTTCAAATATAAGTGAACTGTATAATTATATAAATGAAAATACTTTTTTTGAATTAAAAGGATACCCTTTACAAGGTTTTATAAAAACAGGTCAAAAGCTCTACTTCTTTGATGACAATAAAATTCATAGGGTAAAGGGAATTTATGATGATTTTAAATTAAACGGAACAAATGTATTTATTAACAGGTTAACTGGTCTTAATTTATCTTTTCAATCACCGGATAAAATTATCGCAAAAAAGGCTGATAAGTGGGGAATAATTGATAAAGAAGGCAGTGTAAAAGTCCCTTTTGTTTATGATGAAATTTTTGCTCAGTATATTAATATAAATGAAAAAATATCCAAAAATGAAAAACTGATTATGGAATATATTTCTCAAAGTGAAGAAAATAATATTTTTATTGCAAGAAAAGGGAAAAAACACGGAGTTATTAATGAGGATAATGAAATTCTGGTTCCTTTTGAATATATAAAATATTCTGAAAATAATGAACTTAAAGATTTTAAAACACAAGTAGCAATAACAATGGAAAAAGATGCTGCCAGAGAAAGCAGGAAAGAAACAATACATGCACTTCCCGTCATAATAAGTTCAATAATACTGTATCCGTTGTGGTTAATAATGCCGTATCCAAATTTGAATGTAAATGTGAATTATTAAGCAAGCGCAGACCTGGTTAGCGAAGCGTAACCCAACATTTAATAATATTTTAATTACGTCAGCTTAAAACTTCGAATAATGAAAATCTGAATTTCAGTATAGGCTCGCGAACTCGCTTCGCTCAAACAGCGCTCGCCTTTGATGTCTCTTCAATTCGATTTTCAATTATTCTCCGTTACAGCTTCCTTTAATTAAAATATTTTGCTTTATAAATTAATCATAGGTTGGGTTAGCGAAGCGTAACCCAACAATTAATAATATTTTAATTACGTCAGCTTAATACTTCGAATAATGAAAATCTGAATTTCAGTACAGGCTCGCGAACTCG
>CANRHJ010000080.1 GCA_947630355.1 Candidatus Gastranaerophilales bacterium
CTTATTATAACAGGACCCGTTAAATTTCTTGCCAAGAGCACATTGTCGGCATAAACACTAAATAATTGATTTTCAGAAGTAACTTTATATATACTTACCGCCTGCTCTTTAGGAATAATATAACCCGTTGTTGCATCCATTATCTCTATATCATTTGCATTGTTAAATTCAATACTTTCAAACAAGTATGTATTAAAATTTGTATTACTTATACCGACTCTTACGGGTATGTTTTTATCCTGCGCAAAAGCAGCTGCCGTATATGTTATAAAAAACATAATAAATAATATTAAAATTTTAAACTTTTTCATGCATTTTCCCTATCTCGTATTATTATAAAATAAAAGAGGAAATAAAGTTAAATAAATTGTATGATAAAATTTCGGTCATATTCCCTGCGGCACCGGAGCATATATAAAACCGAAGCGAAATAAAACAATACATTGAATATATAATTAAAGGAAGAGAATATAAATATGAATACGACTCCAAACAGTGAAAGAATACAAATAGGAATTTTCGGCAAACGAAATGCGGGAAAATCAAGTATAATAAATGCAATTACAAATCAAAATCTTGCAATTGTTTCAGACATTAAAGGGACAACTACCGATCCCATATCAAAATCAATGGAATTATTACCGATAGGTCCGGTTACACTTATAGATACGGCCGGAATTGATGATGAAGGTACTCTTGGGAAATTAAGGACGGAAAAAACACTCCAAATTTTAAATAAAACGGATATTGCACTGCTTATTACCGACACAGAAAAAGGCTTGTCTGATTGGGACAATAATTTAATTTCATTGTTTAAAGAAAAAAATATAAAATATATAATTGTTTATAATAAAGCCGACTTGAACAATTATAAATACAAATTACAACCGAATGAAATTGTTGTAAGTGCAACACAAAATATAAATATTAAAGAGTTAAAAGAATTAATTGGGGATATATACGAACAAACATCCTGCTGCGCAGTATTAATAAAAGACATAATAAAACCTAAAGATAATGTAATAATGGTAACACCCATAGATTCAAGCGCCCCAAAAGGCAGAATAATATTGCCTCAGCAGCAGGTTCTGCGTGATTTACTTGAAGCAAACGCAATAACCACAGTAGTAAGAGAATTTGAGCTCAAAGAAGCAATTGAAAATTCGGTCAAAAAACCCAAACTTGTTATAACAGATTCCCAAGCATTCGGGAAAATATCCGAAATTGTACCTGATGATATCTTATTAACTTCATTTTCAATTTTATTTGCAAGATATAAAGGTGTGTTAAAGCCGGCAGTAAAAGGAGTTAAAGCAATAAACAATTTAAATAACGGAGATACAATACTTATAGCCGAAGGATGCACCCACCACAGACAATGTGAAGATATAGGCAGCGTTAAAATTCCAAAATGGCTTGAAGACTTTACGGGTAAAAAATTTAATTACAAGTTCTCGTCAGGAACAGGTTTCCCGTCAGATTTATCCGAATATCAATTAATTATCCACTGCGGCAGCTGCATGCTTAAAGACAGAGAAGTTTTGTATCGATATAACTGCGCAATTAATAATAATATCCCCGTAACAAATTACGGTATTGCAATTGCATATATGCATAATATTTTAAAGAGAAGTTTAAAAGTATTTCCCGATATATATAGTCTAATCTGACAGCTCAAGACACAAAACATAAAGACTTATCGTTTTTCTTCCCTCAGAAATTCGCTGAGGTGCTTATCATAATATCTTTCGGAATATATTAATTTTTGTTAAGCATTAAAAATCAGATATTGTAATATTTTCAGCCTTTTAAATAATTTGCTTGAATATAAAAAGCAATTTTATGGGTATATATTTTTTATATATAATGTATACACTTTTAAATAGAGAGGCAGAAATGAGTTTATTTTCAGATATCAACGGATTAAATGCAAAAGGAATAAAGAATTTCAATACGGGAAAAGAAATACAACCTAAAGATGAAGAAGACTTTTCCGAAGTTGATTTTTGTGTAAATAAAGAAAAAACAAGTTTGTTTGAAGAAGAATTTAACGGACAAAATAAAACTGAGAATTCAATTTTTGATTTTGAATAAAATTTTTATATAATGGTTTAGCCTTTGACGGCACCTTCATTACTGCCTGAAACAAAGTATTTTTGCAGAGAAACAAAGAATATTATAATAGGTATGACAGAAATAACGGAGCCTGCGGCAATATAGCGCCAATTAGCACTAAACAAACCCTGTAAATCATTAACGCCGACAGGAAGAGTGTATAAAGTTTTTTTAGTTAAAACAATACTCGGCCATAAAAACTCACCCCAAGAACCGATAAAAGTAAAGATTGCCAAAACGGCAAGAGTGGGCGCAGTCATTGGGAGCAGTATTTTACGCCAAATATTGAACACGGAACAACCGTCAATAAAAGCCGCTTCTTCCATCTCTTTGGGAATGGTAAGAAAAGCCTGCCGCATCAGAAATATTCCGAACGCATTAACGGCAAATGGCAAAATAAGACCTAAATATCCCGGAGCAATTCCGTATGAATCAACCAGGTGAAGTTTTAAGACTATAAGATAAACGGGAAGCATTATAGCCTGAAACGGAATCATTATTGTGGACAAAACAAGAGAAAACAGTATTCTTTTACCTTTAAATTCCATTCTTGCAAGCGGATATGCAGCCAATGATGAGAAAATCAAATTCAAGATTACCGTAAATCCTGCTACAATAAAGCTGTTAAGGAAATATAATAAAAACGGAATTTGATGCCATACATTTATAAAATTTTTCAAGGTAAAATCACGGGGGATAAAAACAGGCGGGTATTGAAATATGTTTTCATCCATTCCTTTTAATGCCGTTGATATAAGCCACATAAACGGAAACAAGGACAAAAACGACATAATAATAAGAAATAAATGAATAAAAAACCCGTTTAAATGCTTTTTCATCATAATTTATACCTCTTATTTTCAAAGAAAGTAATATTTATAACAGAGAAAATAAGGATTATCAAAAGCAAGACAACGGAAGCTGCCGAAGCAAGAGATAAATCAAGATTTTCAAAAGCTCTTTCATAAATATAATAGACCATGGTTTTTGTGGAATTTAACGGTCCGCCTTTAGTCATTACATATATTTCGGTAAAAACTTTCAATGCAGAAATGGAGGAAATAGTAACAACAAGGGCAATAATCGGCATTAAATGCGGGACGGTAACATATATATGTTTGGATAAAGCATTTGCGCCGTCACAATCTGCGGCTTCATATAAATCTTTAGGCACACCGATGAGAGCCGAAAGGTAAATCATCATATAATATCCGATACCTTTATAAATAGTGACCGCAGCAACGGAAATCATAGCAAATTTTGTATCGGTAAGCCATCCGACAGGGGAATATCCCGCCAGCGAAAAAATAAAATTAACCATTCCCTGCTGAGCGAATAACCATTTAAAAGCTATTGCCACAACAACTATTGAAACAACCACAGGCAAATATATCAAAACTTTGTATATATTTATTCCTTTGATTTTCTGATTAATAAATACAGCAACGATTAAAGGAAAAATTGAAAGAAAAGGAACAACCAAAATCAGGAATAAAAAGGTGTTAAACAAAGTTTGATAGAATTCTTCGGATGTGAAAATATGTTTATAATTATTAAATCCTGCGAATACGGGATTATAAATATCCGCGGAATAATCAAAAAAACTTAGTATAATCGTTTGAAAAAACGGAATAAAGAAAAATACGGCAAGAAAAATCATTGCAGGTAATAAAAATAAATAGGGTATGTATTTTTTATAAAAATTATTCATATTTATATAAATTATATACGTTAATAACAATAAATGCATTAAAAATGTTTTTATATATATAAGGGAAAACTATGCATAATTTTAAGAAATACATATTAAAAATAATAGGACTAAATAAAATCAGCCGTAAAAATATATTAGAGCCTCAGGTATATACAAGTGCAACAACAAAGCGTTCAATGAATACAGGCTGCACATTAGAATTGTCCGGAACAACAGAAGAGCTAAGAAAAAAAATAGATTTTGAATTAAAAAATTTGATGAAAGACTATTTTAGTAACCCTGAAAAGCTGATAACGTATATTAAAACGCAGGGAATTACAATATACAGATTTGCTAATGCAGACAAATTATTGAAAAAATTAGGAGAAGAAGAAGGCTTTATAAGTCCTTTGAAAGGCATGAAAGCCTTAATAATAAATTTAATAATCGGTATAATTTACGAAAATAAAATAAAAATAAAGTTAACAACGTCCCCTATGCTGGTATTTTCAACGGGGAGTACGGAGATATATACAATAGCAAGAGCTTTATATAAACATAAGAGTTATATAAGCAATATGCCGGGCTATGATTACAAATCACAAGAACTGTACAAAAAAAGTTTACGGCGCAAAAATCAAAGAAAATCAACACTATCAAAGTATACAATAAAAGAGATATTTGCTTGTAAAGAAGCCGTAGCAAGAGATATAGAGTCAATAAAATATACTCTTGAATTATCAGAAGAATTTGATAAATATAAAAAAGCCATGAAAGCAATAGCGGAAAAGAATTCGGCACAAGTTTAAGAAGTAAAGCTAGACCAATTCATCATCACTGACATGAATAGGAAGATAAACAGTAAACGTAGAACCTTCATTTTCAACACTGGAAACTGTTATTTTACCGTTATGATATTTTTCAACAGTCATTTTGACAAGGTGTAATCCAAGTCCTGTACCTTTTACCGAATGAGTGGCATTTTCAACTCTGTAAAATCTGTCAAAAATTTTATCCAAATGTTCCTTTGGTATTCCTATTCCGTTATCCCTGACGGAGAAAGTAACAAATTGATTATCCTCGCTGATATTAACCGAAACCAGAATATTTTTTCCGTTTTCGGAATACTTAATGGCATTGGAAAGCAGATTTCTGATAACTCTGTCAATACTTTCAATATTAACGGGGACTAATGGAATATCGTTTAAAATTTTAAAATCTATAGAGATATCTTTTTCATCGGCAAGCACTTTTATGGAATTAATATTTTGTTCGAGCAATTCAGGGATATTGGAATATTCTTTTTTTAAGGTAATACTGCCCGACTCAAGCCGTGAGAAATCAAGGATATCATTAACCATAGTGTGCAGACGTTTTGCCTCAGTATCAAGAGTTTTAAGGAACTCTTTTTTAGTATCCTCATCAAAATCATCACCGTTATTGCAAAGTGTATCAATATAAGTTCTTAAAACAGTAACCGGTGTTCTTAATTCGTGTGAAACATTTGAAATAAAAGTATTTTTCAGTTTATTAACTTCAGTTTCTCTTGTAACATCAATTAAAACAATAATGTAACCGACATAATCCTGCTGCTGCGAAAACATGGGAGATATCATGGCTTTTATCGTTTTTTTCCCTGCTTCAATATTAAATTCAACAGGTTTTTGTTCAATAATATTTAAAGGAGTGTCTTTAAATTCTTCAATTTTATCAAGGAAGCACTTTTGTCCGTGAATATCGGTAAAATTTTGGATTTTTGTATTCAAAAATTTTTTTTCTTCGACATCAAGCATATTCAAAGCCGCCGAATTAACAAGAACAACATTATCAAAGTTATCACAAACAATAACACCGTTAATAATACTCATAAGAACAGCTTCAAGCTTATTGCGTTCAAGTGTAATTTGTTCAATATTTTGTTGTTCGTATTGAGAAAGTAACTTAGACATATCATTAAAAGCGGAAGCAAGCTCACTCATATTATCGGAATCCACTTTAACACCGAATTTACCGATGGAAATTTGTTTGACGGCTTTATAGAGTTTAGAAAGTTCTTTGGAAACAATTAAATAGCTAAACAAGATAATCACCGATAGAATAAGCCAAGCAGCAATAAAAACAGACCATAAAGATTTTTTTGCTGCAGAAGAGATACTATTCAGAGATTTACCTGAAAAACCGACACTGACAGAGCCGATAATGGAATTATTATAAATAACCGGGGAACTGACACTGAAAACGGTATTAAAAAAATTTATATCCGTATCTTGTCTTGAAGAAAAGATAAGATTGTTATTTTCGTCTTTAAAATCAATAAAAGCCACATCATCATTATCCGAAATAAAAGATGAATATTTTTCTTTCAGGAAATTGTTTTTTAAATCATCAGTAATATTAAGATACCGAGAAGTTTGAGCTGCAACAGACTTTGTCATAACTTGCGCGAATTCAAAATAATTTTTATCCAATTTAGATTGAATATTGTTAACAGCGAGTAAAGAGAGGCAGATTATGAGTATAGAACCGATTATAAATAAAGCTATAACGATTTTGGCGTGTTTATTCAAATGAAAAAAATTTAAATTCATAACGGAAAGCATTATAGCATTAATATAAGATATAATCAAAGAGTATTCGCGTAAATTTGGTATGGGTTTGTTATCGTGAAGATTATTCTGTCATAACAGAGAGATTAAATAAAAATAGGGGCTTGACACCGCAAAGCAATATTTACGGCGATTTAAGCACATTAAGTAATAAGGCGGACAAGTAATGTTAACAAATGTATACCAATTATTTAAAAAATAGTTTTTTTTCTTGACGATGGTTATTTAGCAAGTATGATTTTAGAATGGCTATATGTGCCGATAGTTGAAAATTAATAATATTTTATAAGGTTGTAGTACACCACATAATGAAAGGTGAATGAATGTTGAAGAAAGAATATTCTGAAAGAGTAACTCCAATGGGCATGCCCAAAACAAGATTGGATGATCTGCCGGACTTAATTGAAATTCAAAAAAAGTCATTTGAATGGTTTTTAAAAGAGGGATTAAAAGAAGAGTTTTTATCATACTCACCTATAAAAGACTATACAGGCAGATTAGAATTACATTTTTTGCCAAATTATACATTTGACAATCCCAAATATTCATTGGAAGAAGCAAGAATCCATGATGCAACATATGCGAAGCAATTACGTGTAATGGCAAGGCTTGTAAACCGTGATACGGGTGAAATAAAGGAACAGGAAGTATATATAGGTGATATACCTACAATGACAAACAAAGGAACGTTTATTGTAAACGGAGCGGAACGTGTAGTCGTATCACAAATTGTACGTTCACCCGGTATATATTATAAACGCGAAATATCACCAACCGGTAAAAGATTATTTAACGCGACATTAATACCCAACAGGGGTGCATGGTTAAAGATAGAAACGGATGCTAATGATGTAATATATGTTAAAATAGACAAAAACAGGAAAATCTTAGCAACCACATTGTTAAAAGCATTGGGAATAACAGTTTCGGAGATGGAAACATTATTTACCCATTTTGAATTTTTAAAGAAGACGTTAGAAAAAGATACGGCAGAAACAACGGATGAAGCATTAATTGAAGTATATAAAAAGCTTCGTCCCGGAGATCCCGCTTCAGCTGCAGGCGGTCGTTCAATTATAGAATCACGTTTCTTTGATGATAAGAAATATGATATCGGAAGAGTAGGACGTTATAAGTTAAACAAAAAGTTAAACTTAAACGTAGCTGAAACACAAAGAACACTTACGATACAAGATTTAGTAGCAGCCGTAGAATATTTAATCAATTTAACATACGATGAAGGAAGCTGTGATGATATTGACCACTTGGGGAACAGAAGAATCCGCAGTGTCGGTGAATTATTACAGAACCAATTCAGAGTAGGTTTATCAAGAATTGAAAGAATAGTAAAAGAAAGAATGACACTGCAAAATTCAGAGACATTAACACCTTTGAATTTATTAAATACAAAACCTTTGATAGCGGCATTGAAAGAGTTTTTTGGTTCATCACAATTATCACAGTTTATGGACCAGGTAAACCCGTTATCGGAATTGACACATAAAAGACGTATATCGGCATTGGGGCCGGGCGGTTTGGTAAGAGAACGTGCAGGTTTTGCGGTTCGTGATATTCACCCTTCACATTACGGAAGAATATGTCCTATAGAAACACCTGAAGGACCGAACGCAGGTTTGATAGGTTCATTAGCAACACACGCAAGAGTTAACGATTACGGATTTATTGAAACACCTTATTTCGTAGTAAAAGATGGTGTTGTAACAAATGAAGTACATTATATGAGTGCTGACGAAGAAGAGAACTTCCGTGTAGCACCTTCTGACTTAACATTGAATCCTGACAGAAGCATCAAATCACAATACGTACCAATTCGTTATAAATCCGAATTTACAATGGGCGAATCAAAAAGAGTCGACTATATGGGTGTTTCACCGATACAGGTTATATCTGTTGCTACATCGGTTATTCCGTTTATTGAACACGATGATGCGAACCGTGCTTTAATGGGTTCTAACATGCAAAGACAGGCAGTTCCTCTTTTAATTACCGATAGACCAGTAGTAGCAACCGGATTAGAGAAGAGAGCAGCAAAAGACTCTTGTATGGTAGTTGTTTCCGATGTTGACGGAACTGTAGAAAAAGTAGTCGGCGAAGAAATTTGGATAAAAGATAAGTCTAACAAATTACACAAATATCAACTGATGAAATATGTGAGAAGCAACCAAGATACCTGTATTAACCAAAAACCGATAGTATCGGAAGGCGACAAAGTTAAGGCAGGCGATGTAATTGCCGACGGTGCTTCAACACACTTCGGAGAACTTTCGTTAGGTAAGAACGTTTTAGTAGCGTATATGCCTTGGGAAGGATATAACTTCGAAGATGCTATTCTTTTAAGTGAAAGATGTGTATATGATGA
>CANRHJ010000081.1 GCA_947630355.1 Candidatus Gastranaerophilales bacterium
TAAACGTATGAAATTAAGCTACACGAGAGCTATGGTTACTGCAGCATTAAACGGTTCATTTGACAGTGTTGAATTCAAACATCATGACGTATTTAATGTTGATTATCCGTCAAGCTGCCCCAATGTTCCTGATGAAATGCTTGATGCTCGCGGTATGTGGGCTGATAAAAATGCTTACGATGAAGCGGCTAATAAGTTAGCTCAAATGTTTGAAGATAACTTCAAGGCTAAATATCCTAATATGCCGTCAGAAATTGTAAACGCAGGACCAAAACCAAAAGTAAGAGTATAAATTAACCCTAAACGAATAAAGACTTTGATTAATTTCAAAGTCTTTATTTTTTAGTATTATCTCCTAAAAAAGCCGGTTTTAAGTAATTGTTGCGGAATTATTTAACATAAAGTATAATATTTAAACTACCTAAAAATAAAGGAAAATCCCCATAATAAAATGAAAGAACTTTTTTCAAAACCCGAATATTTAGATTGCCATTTTATGAAGCATTCGCTGCATTTTTTTCATAACAGCATAAAAGCTTGTTGCACAAATGCATTAGGGCCATGCTTCTATCGCGCATATAAAGGTGGAGAAGTTGATTGGAATCACGTTTATGAAATCAGAAAAAAATTTATTAAACGAATAAATTCATACTTTAATAAAAAAACCATACCCGGCTGTTGTAAAAGATGCAGTGAATTAAATTCATACATTACAAATGAAAAAGTAAAAGAATTTCCAAACGTTGTTGACCGTTTGTATTTTCATAATAATATGTCTTGTAATGCTCATTGTGTATATTGTTGTTATTGGTGGAGGAAACGAGGATATAATTATAAAGTTCTGCCCCTTGTAAAGTCACTGATTGATAATAAAATACTTTCTAAGAATACTTATGTTTATATGAGCGGCGGAGAAATTACAATTTACCCCGAGTTTGACGATTTGGTATATACTCTGTTGGATTATATTGTATCAAGAATTGAAATATTAACCTCCGGAATTAAATATTGCAAATCAATAGAAGAAGCATTAAGAAGAAATCAATGCATGTTATTAATTTCACCCGATGCCGGCTGCAGGGAAACATATAAAAAAATTAAACAGGTTGATTGTTTTGATGATGTTATTAATAACATAAAAACTTATATCAGCCATGTAGATTCCGCAAAAGAAAATATTATTTTGAAATATATTATAGTGGACGATATAAATGACAATGAAAATGAAATGAAAAGTTTTTTGGATTTGGCATACGATATGGGGATAAAAAATGTACGTCTTGATATAGATTACGAAAAATATAAATTTAATAAAGGAAATCAAGTTCCCGAAAGATATTTTGATTTAATAGAATTCTTTAATGAACACTCTGCAAAATCGGGACTAAATGTTTTACATTGTAATCAGGTAGATTTTATTCTGAATAACGCCGAAAGAAAATCAATAAAAACCAATTAACTTTTAGTTTATCCTTGTAAAATTTGCGGTTTCACTGCACGGGATTATTTATTTTCAACAATATAAAGTAAATCGTTATAGACATCGACAGTTTGAAAACAAATCGGAAGCTTACGTTTTAACAGGCTTTTTATGGTAATTTTAAAGCTTTTTAGTAATGCGGCATCAAGACTGTTTGTTTTATTTAAAGTCTTTTCAATTTTTTCTCTAAACTTAACTTCGCGGGTTCTTTTTTCAATTTTATCAGCGATAAATATTATTTTTTCAAAATCACTCATTCCTTTTTTTCCGATGGTATGAAGTCTGATTGCGGAAAGGATTTCTTCATCTGTAACCCCCCAAGTTTGTTTTGCCATGACGGCACCAACCGGTGCGTGCCACGTTTTAGGACTTATCTTTTCACATTCTTCAAAACTGTCAATATATTTTTCCAATTCTTCGTTAGGTAAACACTTGGCACAGTCGTGCAGTAATCCTGCAATTTCAGCTTTTTCTTCGTCACAGCGGAACCTTTTAGCGAGTTCAACCGCCATTTCCATTGTACCTATTGAATGATTGTATCTTTCCTCATTCAAACATAATTTCAGTTTATTTTTTATTTCGTCAATGCTATATTTTGTATACATTATTTTTTCTGATATATTCTGCCGTTTCTAAAGGTACTATATCACAAATATTTATATTTTGTCTTACTTTTTCACGTATTTCACTTGCCGAAATATCTCTGAACGGCATAGGCATAAGTGTATAATCAAAGCCCTTTTCTTTCAGCTTTTTAAAGGGAGTTTCATCAAAATTATTTTCTCTTTTAAACAGAATAAAATGTACGAGTTCTTTTAGTTTATCGGACTGATACCAAGACTCTATTTGAATAAAAGCATCAGTACCTATTATAAAATTGATTTTTTCTTTTGGTTTCACAATATCATAAATTTGCATAACCGTATCATAAGAGTAAGAAGGTTTATTGCGGGTATATTCAATAGCAGAAACATCAAAATAGGGGTATTTTTTAACTGCTAATTCTACCATATTAAGTCTGTGCATAGCATTTTCAGCATCAAAATCTTTTAAATCTTTATGAGGCGGTCTAAATGCGGGAATAAATATTATTTTTTCAAAATTTAAAGTTTTATGAACATACATAGCCGCATCGATATGCGCATTATGAATAGGGTTAAAGCTGCCGGGATAAATACATTCAGTCATTATAATACTGCCTGTTTTGATATATAGAAACTTTCTATGATGTTAAGTATTCTATTTATAAAGATTTTATAACTGTTTCTGTCAGCTTCACCGGATAGAACAATATCAGCGGTGTCACGACAGGGACGTATATATATATCAGCTTTTTCGGAAGCATTTTTATAGAGAGCATGCGCACCGTCACCAAGTCCGCGTTCTTGAGCGCGCTTATAAAATCTGCTTTTTTGAACCTGCGAATTTACATCCACATATATTTTAAAATCAAATACATCTCTTATTTCTTCCGTTAAAGTAAATAATCCTTCGGAAATAATCACCCTTGAAGGTATTGCGGGAGTATGATTATCCCACCTGATTGTTGTACCTGACATATCATACTTTGGCAGCATTACGGGTTTTCCCGAGATTAACTCTTTTATATGCTTATACATTAAGTTAAGTTCCAAAGCTTCAGGTATATCAAAATCATAACTTTTAGCGAATTCCGACATTCCGCCCGCTTTTTTTACGGCTTCTGATCTGTCATAGTAATAATCGTCAGAATTAACTCTGGTTATCAATTGTCCGAGCTTATTATTACGGGCAAATTCTTCTATAGTATCAATTATATCATATGTAATAGTTGATTTTCCGCTTGCGGTTTCACCGGCGATACCGATTGATGCGGGTCTGTTAACCTGACATGTTATAAATTGCGCCAATCGTCTTACTGCCGACATCTTATATTCCAATAATACCGATTTTTGCTTCTTTTCTTCTTCTTCAAATATTCTGTATAATTCAAACTCTGTTTTAGTTATTAAATCAATGGGGGAAGATATATACTTATTTTCTGTTTGATTATTTATTTCATTATCTCGGCTCAGGGTTTTTATCACTATTCTATTCCTCTTCTAACTTATTCATGAATATATCAAAACTAATGTTAAAACAAAATATTTTTACTTAATTTGTAAAGATTATTCACTCAAAATTTACAAAAATATTTAATCCCGCATTGTCTGTAAGAGGGAGCTAATTGTCGTTTCCTGTGGTGTCAGAGTATGCTTTTTAAGGAATACAAGTTTCCGGAGTTCATCAATTGCTTGCATATTTTGCAACCGTTTAAATTCACCGTTCAAAAATTAATTTGACTTAATTAACCAATATAATTATCATGTATATAAATGAGCGGAGAACATTAATATGAGATTGGCAGATAAACTCAAACTTTTTGAAAGACAATTGGTTTTCTTAAAATGGGGCAATTCCGAAGGTTACGGAAGAATTAATTATGTCGGTTTTGATTTTATTGAATTTGAAATTTTTGATACCGATGAACTTGAATATACTGATAAATTATTGATTAATGTACAATTAATACTTGAAGTTGTAATAAAAGGCTCCGATATTGCAAGAATTCTTGCAGAATATTCCGCTTCTTTACCCGAGCATAACAAGGATAATGTTTAACCGGTTATTCCCATTTGTTCAAATTTTACCCAAATTGTATTAAAGTCTGTTGTTTGGCAGAAACAATAACAAGGCAGACTTGTAAGGAATTTCATAAATTCGTATGATATTTCGTCCATTTTAAATTTTACGTTCTGTTTTTGCATAGCTTTGGTAAATTTGTCTATAATTTGCATTGTATTAAACGTTACTTCATTTTTCTTCTCGTCGCTGACAGGATTTGAGTCATAAGCGGAAGTATATGTTTCAAAATACCCTATGTTTGTTAAAGCATATAATAAATTTCCGTAGTTCGGTTTCATTTTAAGTTTGTCCAAATCAATGAGATTTATACTTTTATTTTTTTCATCAATCAGTAAATTGTTTGAATTTAAATGATCAAAATGATAACCTGCCTTATAAACCTTTTGGAAATCCGATATAAGCTTTTCATAGGCTTCCAAAGGCAAACTAGCAGTTTGAGCTATTGTTTTGGCATAATATTCTTTATTTTCCATTGAATTATATTCTTCTTTATTACGTACGGCTTGAATTGGAGGTATTCCCAGTGATATACCTTTAGCAAATTGTCTTAATTCAACGGTAACAGAATGATTATCCTCCGTAATAAATTTTAATTCACCGACTTTTTGACCGACATTTACGTCTAAATCTTTAGCTTCACTGCTTTCCTTATATCTTGCAGTCATAAAATCCATACTTTTATTCAGATTATCGGTCGGGACTCTGAATACATAACCTTCAACATTAGGGATTTTATATACACTATGAGTAAAACCGCTGCCTATTTTATTATTTTTATCTGCCGTTGCGCTTTGGTATAACTTAAGCATTTCTTTCGGATTAAGTTTTAATTTTTCTATATCAATGTTATCGGAACTTTCCTGTACACCTGTTTTTATAAATGTATCTTGATTTTGGGCTTTAAATGACGTGGTTTTTAAATTAAATATATTTGTTTTACCATAAAACGGTGTTATACTTAAAACTTTCATAGGTTTTCCTTCTTATAAATTCACTGCCGGCACTTTCTCATCCGCAAGCCTGCAGCGCCGGCTATATTCCGTTTAAACAATATAAATATTTTATTTTGATATAACGTTAATTGTTATTTTACATAACTTTACATACTATGGCTGTTCTTTAAAATTAGGGAAAATATTTAAAGTACCGTCATCATTTCTCCAATTAAACCATCCGACTTTTGCGTGTTTTGACATATCATTTACGGAGACGAGCATCCAATTTCCTCTTATTACCGTAAACGAAACATATTTGGGATATCCGATTTCCGCTATTTTTTGAGAATTCAAATCTTCTTTGGAATATAAAACTTTTTCTTCGTTTGGCAAATCGTTAAATAATTTCAATCCGTACAGTTTTCCGTACTTATAAAATAAACGTTTATAAGTGTAAAAATCAGTTTTATTATCGTTATACACCCAGCCCGTTTCACCGGTTTCCTGATTTAAGCAAACGCAATACCAATCATTACCGGGATTTAAATCGACGGTCAATAAAGCGACATCATTAACGGGAACATAAGCCACATAAGACACCTTGCGCATGTCTATCGAATTCACTATCGCTGTTTTTTTTATATTTTCATAATTTACTTCTCTTAGAATTTCGGAATCTTTATAAGGATATTTGTATACGGTATAATTTTTAGGCATGTTTAACACACCTATTCCGTAATGTTTTATATTTTTTGAGCTCAACGGAATTATATCCGCCTTAACCGGTGCATAAAATAATGTGAATATAAAAACTATAATCAATAAAATTATTTTCTTCATATTCACATTATATCAAAGCATTAAATATTGTCTATTATAAAGTTAAATCTTGAGATTTATCGGCAATTTTATTTGAAGCTTTGCGGATAAATTCATCAATACTCATAACACCGGCTTCACCTATTCCTCGTATACGGACGGAAACTTGTTTATTTTCAATTTCTTTATCGCCCATTACAAGGACATAAGGTATTTTTTCGTCTTGGAGTGCTTCTCTTATTTTATATCCCATACTTTCGGAGCGATCATCCAATTTAACTCTAATTCCCGCATTAAATAGCCTGTCATAAATTTCTTTAGCGTAGTCATTATGGCGTTCTGAGATAGGAACCACACAAACTTGCTTTGGAGCCAGCCACATCGGGAATGCACCGGCATAATGTTCTATTAATATTCCGTGAAAACGTTCCATAGAACCGAATATAACTCTGTGAAGCATTACGGGAGTTTTTAATTGACCGTCTTTATCCTGATATTTT
This sequence comes from Candidatus Gastranaerophilales bacterium, assembly GCA_947630355.1. Classification (GTDB taxonomy): domain Bacteria; phylum Cyanobacteriota; class Vampirovibrionia; order Gastranaerophilales; family Gastranaerophilaceae; genus Avigastranaerophilus. Next base: position 6,399 of record CANRHJ010000081.1, read on the forward strand.
ATATCAAATCGTTCGGGAAGATTGAAATCCAGCTGGATTGTTGCACACTGCCAAGTTCTGCCTATGGCATCTTTTACTTTGAAGTCAATTTTAGGCCCGTAAAATGCACCGTCACCTTCATTAATATCATACTTCATACCGCGTTTATCCATAGCTTCTTTCAATCCTGCCTCTGCAAGCTCCCAATTTTTAAGGTCACCGACATAGCTTTCGGGACGTGTTGAAAGTTCAACTTCGAATTCCATATTAAATATTTTCATTGTATCCGCAACAAAATCAATAATATTATTAATTTCATCCACTAATTGTTCGGGAGTACAGAAAATATGCGCATCATCCTGCGTAAAACCTTGAACTCTTGTTAAGCCTGACAAAGCTCCCGACTTTTCTTTTCTGTATACAGTTCCCAATTCTGCCATCCTTAGCGGCAAAGAACGGTATGAATACCTGTTTGCCTGATATATTAATATATGGAAAGGACAATTCATCGGCTTTACTATATATTGTTCTTCATCTTCACTTTCTTTGCGAATGAAAAACATATTTTCTTTGTAATGGTCTATATGCCCTGACAATTCCCACAGTTTGGATTTAGCTATCTGAGGTGTATGAACTATAACGTAACCTCTTTTTCTGTGTTCTTCTCTCCAATAATTTTCTATTTCTTCACGAACAACCGCTAAATTAGGGTGCCATAAAACAAGTCCGCCGCCTATTTCTTCACGGACACTGAATAAATCAAGCGCACTGCCGAGTTTCCTGTGATCGCGTTTTTGTGCTTCTTCCAAGAAGTTTAAGTATTTTTCCAAATCTTCTTTATTCCAAAATGCAGTGGCATATATTCTTTGCAGCATTTTATTTTTTTCATCTCCGCGCCAGTATGCACCAGCCGTTTTTAACAGTTTAATCGCATTACCTTTTATATAACTCGTATTTGGTACATGCGGACCTGAACATAAATCATTAAACACTACATTCCCGTTTTTATCTTTTGTCAAATATAATGTGGGGTTATCATTCTTATGTTCTTCCAATAATTCAGCTTTATATATTTCTCCCTGCTGTTTAAATTCCGATATTTGCTTTTCAACATCAGGAATTTCATATCTTTCAAATGTGAGATTTTCCTTCAATATATTTTTCATTTCCGATTCTATTTTAGCTAAATCTTCTTCGGTAAATGTATGATTATCCAAATCGAAATCATAATAAAAACCGTTATCAATCGCCGGACCTATAGCCAATTTTGCACCAGGAAATAACTTTTGTACGGCCTGAGCCATTATGTGCGATGCCGAGTGTCTTAATATATGCAAAGTTTCATTATTCTTTTCCATAAAATTCCCCTTTTAGCAGTTCTGTGTTATATCATTTATATCACTCATAAAATAATATATCAACAAAAGGCAGTTTTGTATAAGTATATTTTATTTTTATTCCGATTTCAAAAAATCTGTTCCAAGGAAACAAATATTCTATATTAATAAACTTAAACTTGAATTTTTTAATAAGAATGTCTTCAAAATTTTTCATTTCGGTATTTATCATATTATTATTAAGATTAGCTTTATCATTCCTTATTTTAGCTCTTACATTTGCCTGATAAGCCCAATCATCCAGAAATCTTATAAATTGGAGCAAATGAAAGCCTTTAGTATTAGGACGTTTTGCGCCAAAATATATCATGGCTGCAGATATTGCGCTTCCCAATGTGTTTCCTGTTGTATTCCAAGCACTATAGCCGTAAAATTCCTTATAATTTTTGATATTAAGCAATTTTTCCATAAAATTATTATCGCTTCCGTTTGCATTTACTATGTCCGCAATAAAATACGGCTTATCTGGAATTTTTATTTCACCTTCAAACAGTTCCGTATCAACATTCATGACCAGTTCACCCTGCTCAGTTTTAAAATTATTTACGTATAAAATCAAATCGCAATTTTCAATATCCGATAAAATTCCGCCAGAGAGTTCTATTTGCGAATTAACACTTTCTTCCACGCTTATATCTTCATATTTGGATATTTTTTTTATGCTTTCGGGATTAGTATAAACAGGCGCTATTCTTATATATTTCTTCTTGTTTATCGCTTTGGATAATAATGTTATGGGTATTTCAT
>CANRHJ010000082.1 GCA_947630355.1 Candidatus Gastranaerophilales bacterium
CTACGGCAGCATAAAAGAGAATGCGGCAGCGTTTGACGGTTTGACTGTAAGATATTCAAAGAAATCAACTGATTCCAAGAAAATCGGATTTAACATATTGGATGGCGGGGCATCAACGGAAAAAGGTGATAATACTTCTATTTGGTTTGTAACATGGGGAGATTTACATACATCGTTATTATATCCGCAGGGTTCACAAGCGGGGGTACAGCATAAAGATGACGGTATTTTAACGGAAACAAGTACAACCGGCGGGAAACGAAAAGTTTATCAGGATCATTATAAAATGGATGTCGGTTTATCAGTAAGAGATTGGAGATCAACTTGCAGAATTGCCAATATCAGTGTGAGTGAGCTTTCATCCGCATCCGCACCGAATATTGAGGAACTCTTAAATAAGGCATATTACAAAATAAGAAGGTATGCTAAAACCGGAAAAACTTGTATTTATTGTAATTCAACAGTTCTTATGTACTTTGAAGCACAATTAAAATCTAAAACAAATGTTAATTTCACCATCAAAGAATATTTGAATGAAAACATTCTTCACTATAAGAATATTCCTATAAGAGAATGCGAGCAGATAACGTGTAACGAAGAAAAAGTATCTTAAAAATTGAGAGGAGAGAATATATGATATTAGATGAACAAGGTTTATTCTCCGATAAACAGGCAATAACAGCCAGCTGCGTATCGGAAAATGTATTGGAATTGGGGAACAGAGAAGTATCATTTGGTACTCCGATAGGGATTTTTATACAGATTGCTGAAGATTTTAATAATCTTACCGATTTGACAATAAAGGTGCAAACATCAATGCAGGAAGATTTTTCGGAATCTGTAGATTTGATTGAGCAAACTATGAAACTTCAGGAATTAGTTAAGGGTGCTGTATCAACAATAAAATTCTTACCTAAAGGAAACTTGGGGTATGTAAGATTAAGCTATGTCGTAACAGGAACAGAGCCTACAGAGGGAAAAATCCTTGCAGGTATAGCAGACGGAACGGAAGAAAGTTTTCATAACGTGTAAGTTAACTGATATATCCGGGATAATTCCCGGATATATTTTTAAAAGGAATTAACAAAAAATGAATTATACAAAAGCGAAGATATTTAATATAGTTTTAAAGAATTTAAGGGTAGGAGTAAGTATACAAAGTACAAATCAAACCGACAGAAACACGGTAGTTCTCAACGAATATTATGATAGTGCTAAAGAGCAAGTTTTAAAGGATTTTGATTGGAATTTTGCAAGTTCATACAGAGAATTAACATTAACGGGTGATATACCTTGTAATCCGAAATTTTTATATGAGTATGATTATCCGAATGATTGTGTTTTTGCACGTGAATTAATCGGTTATACAAGTGATGAAATAATTGAATTTGAAATCGGAGCAAATAAAACGGGGAATAAAGTAATCAATACCAATATAACACCTGCAGTGTTGAGATATACAAGGCTTATAGATAAAGAAATTTATTATACTTCCGAGTTTACAATGGCGTTATGTTGGTATTTGGCATTTTTAAGTGCCCCGTCAATAACGGGAAACAGAAGTATACAGAATGATTGTTTAAGCATATATTCGAACATGCTGATAAAGGCAAAAACAATAAATGCATCTGAAGGATATATAAAAAACAGTGAAGTTTGCAGCTGGTTAGATAACAGGTAAGGGGAAAAATGACGAGATATACACAGCGTTCATTTACAGGCGGAGAATTGAGTCCTGCATTATATGCAAGGAATGATTTACAAAAGTATGCAATAGGGTTAAAAACACTAAAAAACGGTTTTGTCAGGGCAGAGGGGTGTGTCAGTAACCGTGCCGGTTTGGAACTTGTATGTGAAATAAAAGATTCAGCTGCTCCCGTAAAGCTGATACCGTTTTCATTTAACACCGAGCAAACTTATATTATAGAACTCGGACATCACTATGCGCGATTTATCAAGAACGGAGGACAGATATATACGGAAGAAAACGGGACGGATGAACCTGTCGAAATAGTTACTCCATATAATCAGGAAGATATATTTAATATAAAATATGCACAAAACGCTGATGTTTTAACGTTATGTCATAATAATTATCCTCCTTGCGAGCTGTCAAGGTTGTCGCATATAAAGTGGGATTTGAAGGAAATTACATTTGAGCCATTAATATCGCCGCCATTAAATCTAAAGGCAAAATGGACAGGCGGAAGCGAAAGCAAAACTACTTATCAATATGTCATAACAGCTGTAAAAAAAGAAAGTTATGAAGAGAGCAACAGGTCTGAAGTTGTCAGCGCGGAAGGTGAAATAGAAGCTAATTGGGGAGTCAGCGAATATATAACAATAAACTTTGATGCCGTAGAAAATGCTGCGGAATATAATGTTTATAAAAGTGTTAACGGCGTATTCGGATTTATCGGGACTACTTCAACTACAACATTTAAGGATGATAAAATAGAACCCGATTTAACTTCAACTGCACCTGTATATACTAATCCGTTTGAAAACGGGAATAATCCCGGATGTGTAAATTATTTTCAACAAAGAAAAGTATATGCTTGTCTAAAAAACAATCCTCAGCAGTTAGTGGCATCACAGACATCAACCAATAATAATTTCAATATTTCAAGACCGTTAGGAGCAACGGATTCCATAAATATATGTTTGTCAGAGCGTGAAGTAAACGAGATAAGACATATAATAGCATTAAATGATTTGATAGTATTAACATCCGGCGGTGAATGGAAACTGAACGGTTCTGACGGTGCATTTACAGCCTCCTCATCATTGGTGGCATCACCTCAAAGTTTTTACGGTTGTTCAAATGTTGCACCTGTAGTTTCCGGTAATATGATACTATTTGTGCAATCAGGCGGCTCCGTTGTACGTGATTTGGGATATACTTACATGTCAGACAGCTATGACGGTGAAGAATTAACTATATTTGCTAACCATTTGTTTGAAGGTAAACAAATAGTTGATATGGCATATTCAAAGGAACCGTACAGAATTTTATGGTGTGTTATGTCTGACGGAACGGTAAATGCAATAACTTATAACAAAAAGCAAGAAGTATCAGGCTGGCATAAGCATGAAACCAAAGGTAAATTTGAAGCTGTTGCTGTTGTGAGAGAAGATTGTGAGGATGTTGTTTATTTTGTGGTGAAACGTGAAATAAACGGTCAAATAAAGCGTTTTATAGAGCGAATGGCAACAAGGAATATATCAAAAACAGAAGACGGAACATTCTTGGACTGCTGCTTAAAATATGAAGGAGAACCCATCCAATATATAAGGGGATTAAATCATTTGGAAAATGAAAGAATAAATATTTTAGCGGACGGAAATATAGAAGAAGGTTTGATAGTAAAAGAAGGAACGGTAAAACTGATAAAGCCGGCAAGAAAAATAGTTGCCGGACTGCCTTATGAATTTGAGCTTGAAACTTTAAATCTTGAAGGTGAGAATACGCATGGACTATTAAAAATAATTAACGGTATAGATGTGAGTGTTGACAAATCAAGGGAAGATTTTTATGTGGTAGGTGCAAACGGGGAAATGACACAAAATTCACGGAGTATTAAAAGTATAAATGATGCAAATTATCTATATTCAGGCAATATATCATTATATACCTTTAATAATTACAGTGAATTTGCCAATATAAAAATAAAACAAACCAAGCCGCTTCCTTTAACGATAAATTCCATATCAATAGATATAACAATAGGTGATCAAAATGCTTAAAGAAAAATCCGAAGAAAAAGATTATTTATATATATTAAAAAACTTAAGGAAGGAAGATAAGGAAGAAGTACAAGCAGTTTGGGGTGATACTTGGGAAGAAAATCTGCTTAGGAGTATAAAAAAATATAACGTACTTGTTGTAATCGGAAAAAATATGCGCGGAGACAAAGTGCCGATAGCGATGGGAGGTTTCGTATGTCTGTTTGAAAAACATTCGGACATAGCTTGTGTATGGATGCTGACAACAACGGATGCCGATAAAAATAAAATTCTATTAATGAAAGAAATTGACAAACAAATAAAAGAGGCGGGGCAAAAGTACAAAATTTTGTACAACTATATATACAAAAGTAATAAAGAAGCTAAAAAGTGGTTAAATAAACTCGGATTTAATTTTAATAAACCTAAACCAGAGGGAATGGAATTAAAAGAAGGATTTGAATTTTTTTATAAACTGACAAAATGAAAGAGGAATAAATATGTGCGTAGTAGAAGTGGTAATGGCGGCATCTCAAATGGCCGGGACGTTAATTAACGGAATCGGAGCATTAAGAGAAGAAAGAGCTCAAAATAAATATCAAACCAATTTATTACTCAGTGAAGCAAAGTATGCCGAACAAGATGCGGTATACGAACGGCAGGAAGGAATAGAACAAGCCAGAAGAGAAAAATTAAATTCCATATTAAATATGGCAGAGAAAAAATCGGGAATTGCAGCAAATAATATAGCATTATCTTAAGGAACAGCTTTAAATGTATTGGAGTCGGAAAAATTAAACGGTGAATTGGATGCTTTAACCACCTTAAAAAATTCTGAAAGACGTGCTGATTTGCAAATGAGAACTGCGATAAAATACTATAACCAAGCTGAACTTCAGTCATATAAAACAAAAAGAAGCTATAAAAAAGGAATGCTCTCTTTAATATCCGATGCTGCCGGTAATCCTTTAATTCTGGAATCCATAAAAAGTTTTTCATAGAAGGAGATATAATATGACACAATCATTTTCAATGAGAAAAATACCGATACAAAATGATGAAATTACAACCGATTTCCAATCGGAAATTACCGATAAAATTCAAATACTTGAATTGAGTAATTTAATTGATGAATGGGAAAAAGAAATTTTGTTTTCCGAAAACGGATATTATTATTTAAAAGGAAAAGATGTAAAAGAAAAGAAAAAAGAATATTTGAAAGAATTAGAAAATTTTGTAAATCAAAAAATATCAAAAATTAAATTTGATAATGGCAAATTACAAAGTGAATTACAAATAATAAAGCATCAAAAAATTTCCGCAATAGAAAAACAGATGGAAGAATATGCACTGCAGCAGCAAAACGATTGGGAAGAAAAAGTTTTGGAAGAAACCATAGAAAACATTAAAAGACGAGCGGTGCTTTATAAAAATAACCCTGAAATAATAATCGGTTCTTATAAAAATGGCTTGACGGTAATTCAAATGATGTCGGAAAAAGAAAAATGGGATAAAAGAACTGTATTATCAAAGAAGAAAGAGTTTGAATCGGATTTTTATTTGGAAATAATCAGGTCTTTTATATCCGACAAAGATGTAAGAGCTTCGCTGTATTTTGATGAATGGGAAGAAAAAATACAAATAAAAGAAAAAGAAAAACTTCAAACTGCGATAAAAGAATTAAAGCAGAATGTTACAGCTTATAATTGGGCTAAAGAATTATTTTCTTATAACTTAACGGATGAAGAAAATGAAAAAGAAATAAAAAAGGTGGAAGATGATGAAATAAGAGTAAAAATAAGAAATGTATTGAAAAACCTCAAGTTTGATAAACAAAAAAACAAGAAAGAAGAAGAAAATATACAAAACGAAAATAATTGGCAAGAAATAACAAAAATAATGAAACAAGAACCCGATAAAGGGTTCTTGTATATAGATTGTACATTATCCGAAGAAAGCCAAAGAAATAAAAGAGAATATATTAAAACAATACTCAAAGAAGGATGCATAAAGACTGATAAGAAAAAGTTTCTGGAGATTATAAAAAAAATATACGAAGACAGAAAACAATTTGAAAAAGAACCGATATCGGACTTAAGAAATGTTTTATCCGAAACTGATTACGGAATAGTCGAAGAATTAAAAAATTTAAATGAGGATGAGTATAACTTATTTGTATCCGATTATGAATATATAGAAAAAAAGTTAACTCGCGGAAATATGAATTGCCGGAAGAAAAATAGTGAAAATAAAAATGAACAAAATTCCGAAGAGGTGGATTTAAGAACTGATTGTGATGATGAACAATCAGTAAAATGTGATGAAGAGGTAATTTCAACAGATAAAATTTATAATTTTATAAAGTTGATATTATCAACAAAAAATATAATAAAATACGATAAAAACAAGAGTTTAGATCCTGATACAAGAAATAAAATAATTAAATCCGCATTGGAAAGATATATTTAAGATTTTTATAGGCTATCAACAAGAAGGAATTGGTCGGCAAGGCATAATTGTTTGTTTTTTGCGAAATTTTTGCAAGATTGCTGCAAACATCCGAATATTTGATGTTTGCAATAATTTCTATGCCCGGACCTATACCGAATTAATTTACAAAAATGGAGGGGAAATGACAGTATCATCAATAATACCGATAAATAACCATAAGGGAAACAATTCAACAAAAACGTTCGATTTTGATTTCTTAATAGAGAATGAAAAAGAGCTTACGGTTACATATACGGATGGAACGGGTGTATCCGTAGAATTAAAAAATGGGACGGACTACATAATAAATGAAATTGGTAATAAAAACGGAAGTTATATAACTTTTCCGATTGAGACATCCCAATATTCGCTGCTTAAAGAAGATGAAATGCTGTCTTTAAGCTTGACACTGCAGATACAACAAGAAAGTAAATTCGAAAATTCATCTAATTTGGATTTAAGTATATTGGAATGGACATTTGATTATATAGTAAGAATTTTGCAAATAATGGACAGGAAGATATCAAGATCCGTAAAAGTTCGGGAGGGAGCATCTCAGTCAGCGGATGATTTAATAAAATCATTGGAGCAGGCTCAAATAAATGCAAAAAATTCAGCAGATAAAGCTGCGATGTCGGAATTAAACTCAAAAAATGCACAGACACAAGCGGAAAAATCCGCACAAGATGCCGAAAACGCTTTGAAAAGCGTAAGGGAAGAACACAATAATACAATATCAGATATTGGTAGTTTAAAAGAAAAAACGTTTAAAGAAATACAGTCGTTAGGCTTTTATCAAAAAGACGGAAAGTTTTATTATTTAAATGAAAAAGAGGAAGAAACCAAGTTAAAATTTGATATTACAAATAATCTTTTTGACCTTATTCAAAAAGACCATATTTTAAGTTTTGAAGAAAAAGAGGGATTAGAGTTATTAGGTGAGTATGTGTATAAAGAAGGTGCTGACGGGCGCTACGCTTATCCTGATTTTTACAATAAATGTTTGGAAGAATATAACGAAGGAACTGAAGAATATCTTACACAAGATTGGACACAGCCTAAAGCAACTGCAAATACTACATCTATTGCTGAAGGCAGTTTAATATGTACTGCATCGGGAGAAAGTGATACTTCACATAAAGCGTTTAATGCCTTTGATAATAATTATTCCTCCAGTTTTTGGGCGGTGTCCGGGGAAGAAGGATGGTGGCAGGTACAATTCCCATATAAAATAGTAGTAAAGGGTTTGACTTTTTATCAAAAAGGCGGAACTGTCGGAACAAAAACTGCACAATTCTTTACTGATGAAACTTTAAACACGCCCATAGGTGATGAATTTGAAGTGAAAAACACTACATATGCACAAGCTGAAATTCAGGGCATACCTGAAAATGGAATTATTACGGATAAAATTTATCTTAAAGTAAAAAGTGCATATAATTCAGCTATTGGAATGGCAGGTTTAAAGATAAACGGAGCAAAATATATAACTTCAGTAAGAAAAAATTCTAACGGACATAAATTTTATGACATCAAACATAAAGGTTATTTAGATGAAATTTATGAAAAAAACGGAGCAGCTTGGTATTACGGTATAGATGAAGAAAATGAAAGAATATTGCTGCCGAGAAATAATTGGTTTTTCCAAAACGGGAGCGAAGTCGGGAAATATATTGAAGCCGGGCTGCCTAATATTGCGGGAAGCTTTAGCGGACTTCAATATCCGGTTGGATCTGATTTTACCGGAGCACTTTATTATATTAGCAGTTCGGGTACAAAAGCTACGGGAGCTGATACACCAGGTGGAAAAGCAGGGTTTAACGCTTCTCGTTCAAATGATACCTACGGCAAATCAGAAACAGTTCAGCCGCCCGCCGTTGTTGCAGCTGTATACATGGTTGTAGGAAATACTCGGGTAACACAATCAAAAACAGCCGTAACACAAGTTACCACAAGCGAAAATGATACTCTGTCGTTATTTACGGGATTGTATTTTGATTTTAAACCGAATCATATTTCGTGGTTAAAAGCAGGTACAAAGGCAAGCGGTAAAATATATGAGAGTTCATATAACGAACTAGTAAATATTGAAAACGGTTTAATTACAAAATACGGTGAAGGTTTTAAAGTCATAAAAGAAACAGATAAATTGCCCGATGTTGATTATTCATTATATTGGATTATAGATACAGACAACCAAACCTTTAAAACCCCCGATAAATCGGGAATTGCTGCGGAAACTTCAAC
>CANRHJ010000083.1 GCA_947630355.1 Candidatus Gastranaerophilales bacterium
GAGGAAGGTTGCTTGGATTTGTTTTTGAGCAGACACCAAGCTCATTTCTTAAACAGTATCTTGAAGAAAATACTCTTTTACCGGCAAGCGATATCCCTGTTTCAAGTCCCGGTTCAATTTTTTCAACTCCGTGTCTTTCATAAAACGATTTTGTCATATTATTTGTTACGTTATTAAGGTATGTGAGTTCTTTTTTGTAATAAGGTTGATTGTTTCTTTCTATTTGAACTCGTTTTACTGGTCTGTTTTTTGCCCTTTCGTTTCTTAACAGAATAAAAATATTTTCTCTAATTTCTTCAATGTTATCAAGCATAATATCAAAGTGAGATTTAACTTTATCAACAACAAATTCGCAATTGATATCAAGTTTATACAGATTTTTTTGAAGCTCATCAGCAGTGTATTTATTTTTTCCTTTTGAAACAGTCTTTTCTGTTTTGTTATTATCCTCATCAACGGCTGTTATAATATATTCTGAGCCTTGTTCTTTTATATTAAGCTCAACCGAAATAACGCGGTAATTAACAGACTCTTCAACTTCTTTAAAGCCTTTTATGTCAATGTATCTGTACAATTCAAGTCCCGTTATATCATCTTTTATTACGTCAGCAAAATATCTTCCGTCTTTTATATTAACTATTGCAATTGTTTGAACCTGTTTATTATCTTTTTGATATCTTAATTTGTCACCGATATTAAGAGGAATATCCCCTTTAAGAACAAATGAACTGCCGTCAAAATCTTCAACAACGCCGACTTTTGTTCCGACTAAATGATATTTTGAGTACATTTCCTTTTTTCTGCCGTTAAAGAAAAAGTCGGTAAATCCTTTGTTAAAGTTTTTGGATAAATCGGGCTCAAAACCTAAAATGGTTCTGCCTGATGATATTCTTTTAAGTCCTTTTGTTTTTACAAGTTTGTCTGCAATTTGTGAAAATATTGCTGTTGAATTTTTTACATGTTTTAAATCCTTTTCTCTACCTGCAATTTTAAATGAGTCAACACCTATATCAACAAGTTTTTCAATTTCTTTATCCAGACTTAAAAATCTTAAATTGAATAATCTGTCATTTTCTCTGATTATATTTCCGTTATTGTCTTTTAAAGTCCAATTACCCATACATCTTTCAGGGCAGACTCCGTGATTTGATGCCAAATAATGCGCCTTATCAGCTGATTGTGTCTTTTTTAAGTTTTCGACATAGGCGAGATAGCAGTTTCCGCTGTATCCGACACATAAAAAACCATAACAGAATGTTTCTATTTCTATATTTGAATTATCCGTTATATCTTTAATCTCTTCAAAAGTGAGTTCTCTTGGAAGAACAATCCTTGAAACACCGCACTTTTCAAAAAATTGCGCATCTTCTTTTCTGAAACACATAGCATTCGTACTTAATATAATAGAAACAGGAGGAAGGTCAAGCTCAAGAATTCCGATATCCTGTACTATAAGCCCGTCTATTCCCATTTCATAAAATTCGTTTATCATTTGTTTTGCAAGTTTAATATCATCATCCGTAAACAACAAACAGTTTAGAGGAATATATATTTTTACCCAGTATTTATGCGCATATTCAACAAGCGTTTTTATATCTTCCATTGTATTGCCCTGCTCATGGCGCAGTGAAAATTTTGGAGCTCCAATATAGATTGAATCAGCACCGCATCTTATGGCTTCTTTTGCATATTCCAAATTCTTTCCCGGTGATAAAATTTCTATTGTCCTGCTTTGACTTCTTGCCACTTATATCTCCTCATATAATTTTTCTATTTCTTTTTTGTATGTATTAATCACTTTTTGATATTTAACCTTTAAAGTTCCTGTTAAAAGCCCGTTTTCTACCGTAAAAGGCTCATTTGAGAAATACACTTTTTTTAATTTTTCATAGTATTTCCAATCATTTTTTCTTTTTATTTTCTCGTTTAAATTTTCGATTAAGAATGCCTTAAATTTTTCGTTTTTGTTCGCATCAATTCCGTTTAAAGAGTTTTTTGTACACCAATCAAGATATTCTTCTTTATTTAAAACAATAACTGCAGTTAAGTATGGCTTGCCATGTCCTGCTATTGCAATTTGATTAACAAATACGGAATCTTTTGCTTCATTTTCCAATAACGGTGTATAAACATTATAGCCGTTTGACATCACTATAACGTCATCATATCTTGATAAAACAACCAGATAACCTTCTTTATCAACGTATCCCAAATCTCCCGTGTTTAGAAAATGTTCTTCAAGTATGGCTTTTTGGGTCGCTTCTTCGTTTTTATAATACTCTTTCAGTATTTCAATTCCGCCTAATGTAATTAATCCGACCTTCCCTGCGGGCATTTCTTTATGAGTTTCGGGGTCGATTATTCTGATTGTGGTACCTTCAAATGCCACTCCGACAGTATATGGGTGTTTTTTCTGGCTTTCAAGCGTGTTGCTTACTGCAAGCCCCGTTGTTTCTGTCAGTCCGTAGTGCTGTATAAGAGGAATTCCGATAATATCAAAATAATCCTCCAACGGTTTTGCCAGATGAGCAGACCCAACAAAGACTATTGTTTCATCAGTTAAAAGAGTGTTCCTTATTTGCTTGTATACTTTTTTATCTAAAAAATTTTTAACTGGTTTTAGAGCTTTTGCACAAACGCTGCATTTTCTTTCAGCATTTTGTATGAATTTAGAAATACAAAACGCAATATTATAAATATTTTGGAATATAAATCCCTTTTCTTTAACCGCATTCATTAATTTTTCATGCATAGTCTGCATTATCTTTGGCGCACAGTGAAGATATTCGGGTTTATATTTATCAATAACTTCATAAAATTCCTTATAAGGAGTATACATTATTCTGCACCCTTTGGAAAAACAAAGCAGATTAAAGCTTTTTCCGCCCGCACTGGAAAGCGGGAAAGTGACAACAAATGTTTTGCCGGGTTTTATATCATTGAATTTTTGAAGCTGTTCAACAACATAAGACATCCCGATATTAGGCAGCATAGCTCCTTTTGGTGATGAGGAAGTTCCCGAAGTGTAATTTATATATGCCGTATCATCGGGATTCTCCTGCCAATCAGTTTTTATAGGCGTATCCGGAGTTAGTTTCTCTATAAGAGTGCTTAATTTATATATTTTTTTGAACTCTGAAACAAAAATATCTTCGCTACCTGTGTATAAAATAAATTTTATGCTTTTGATAAACTCTTCCGATTCAATAAAATGGTTAATTATATCTTTCTTATCCGTTATAAGAGCAACAGAATCACTGTTATTAAAAACATAATCCAACTCTTTTATATTTATTTCCGATGTTTTAGATACACAAACAGCACCAAGAGTAATAATAGCTTGTTCTAATATTAACCAAGAAGGAGAATTGCATGCGAATAAACATACATGCTCAAACCTTTCAAGTCCTAATTCTTTAAATTCTTGTGCCAAAAAACACAATTCTCTGAATGCCTGCTTATAAGTTATTTTAACTTGTTCTTTATTATCCGAAAAGGCAACTAAATCTCCATATTCCCCGCAGCTTTGCGCCCACAAATCAAATAATGTTTTATATCTGTATTTCATTCTGCTTAACCCAGTCAGTTTTATGATATAATAAGTAAGTTAATTAGTAAAGTTAATTTTTCAATCAATATAATGTAACGAAACAATTAATTATTTGATAAATTAAACTAAATTACTTTTATTATAACAAAATCGGGGGAGGGAATATATTGAACGAAATTGATAACAAAAATAGCAGGAAAGATTTTCTTTTTATTATTGTTTTTTTGTTTCTAATTCTAACTGTTATCATTTTTAACTATATAACAGACCCTTACTATATACTTAGAGATACAACCATAAAAGGTTTTAACAACGTTAAAACACATAAATATTCAAACCGAAGGACAATCATATATTCAGATATAAAACTAAACAGGAAAAATAAAGATATTGCATTTACGGGTAATTGTTTATTATCACATTACGGGTCGGGACTTGATAATGTCGCATTTTTTACTATACCGGTGGCAAAAGTGGAAGAAGTGGTGAAAATTATTGAAAATATTCATAAACTTTCACCTGATATAAAAAAGATATATTGGGGACTGTTTTATGACGATTTCAGGCATGATCCTGAGGAAGTTCACGACAGCTTGCCGGACTATGGTTCTGATTTCTTTAATTTTCAAGATTTCATTAACTTGTTTTTTTCATATAACACTACAAAATTCAGTTTAGATACGGTCAAAGACTCTGTTAAAAACAAAGGGAAAGATTTTATATATATTTACCCGTATCGCGAAATTGCCAAGAAAAAATATGATGATGATTTTAACTTTGAGTCTTTGGAAAAACTTAAGTATATAAAAGATTTCGCGAATAAAAATAACATTGAACTTGTAATATACTATTCTCCCATACATATAACAAAAAAAGTTCATTTATATGAAAAAGGAATGTGGGAGTCTAATCTTGAATTAAAAAGAAGGATTGCTCAAATTACACCGTTTTATGATTATTCATTAGTAAATAAATACAATACTTCGCCTTTAGATCAAAATAATTTTAATTTTGTTGATAATATACATCCGACTAATGTATATAATAACTTAATTGTTAACGATTTATTATCACCAAATAAAGAAATAGGAATATTGCTTAATACCGATAATATAGAAAAGTATTTAACAGAAGATACCGCTCAATTACAAGATTATATGAATATAAACAAAGATATCACTGAAAAGATTAAAAACGTAAAAGCAGATGATGCAGAAATAAAAATCAGGAGAAAAGATGCTGTTTAATTCCGTAGAATATCTGTTATTATTTCTTCCTTTTGTATTTACGATATACTTTATACTTAATAAATTTAAATTATATGTTCCGGCAAAAATTTTTCTTCTTGCTGCCTCGTTATTCTTTTACGGAACTTATAAAATTGATTATGTATATATACTCATAACTTCAATTCTGGTAAATTATTCACTTTGCCATTTATTCAAGTTTAATTTAACTCAAATACAGAAACGAATATTGCTAATATTAATCTTAATTACTAATATAGTAATACTTGTCGGATTTAAATATTTTGTCTTTCTTGCAAAAATATATATAACAATAACACATACATCTTTTAATACACTTGATTACATAATGCCGTTAGGCATCAGTTTCTTTACCATTCAGCAAATATCTTTTGTTATAGATTGCTACAGAGGAACAATCAAAGATTACAAATTCCATGATTATGCACTGTTTGTATCATTTTTCCCCCAGCTGATTGCAGGACCAATAGTCCGACATTCCGAAATTATACCCCAATTTAATAACTTATCAAAAAGAGTTATAAATCAACAAAATATTTTTATGGGCATATTTTTAATTACTGTAGGTTTATTAAAGAAAGTTGTACTGGCAGATAATTTTGTTCAATTTATAGATACAGTAATGAGATACCAAGCTTATAAGGATTTTTATATCGCTTGGCTACTAGGAATATCTAAGGTAATGCAAGGATATTTTGATTTCTCCGGCTACTGTGATATGGCATTGGGTTCAGCATATTTATTTAATATCTGTTTACCTTTAAACTTTAATTCTCCATATAAAGCACAAAGCATTCTGGAATATTGGAACCGATGGAATATAACTTTGGTCCGATTTCTTAAAGATTACATTTATTACCCGTTAATGAATAAATCTAACTCATTATTAAACTCTATAAGCAGCATAATGATTGTATTCCTAATATATGGGTTATGGAAAGGTTCTAATCCCGTTAATGTTGTTTATGGCATTTTGAACGGTATTTTAGTTTGTATTAACAAAATATGGAACTGTTTTAATATTAAAATACCTAAAATACTTTCCGTCTTTCTTACCTTTATTACTTTAGTTTTATTGAGTAATTTCATCGGTATTAACAGTTTTGAAAAAACTTTATCCGTACTTAAATCTATGTTGGGAATCAAAGCAAGTTTTAATCTGCCGGTAATTGAAAACTTAAATATTATTTTTACATCTTTCCCATTTGAATTAAAATTTAATTTGTTATTAATTACTGCTTGTTTTATACTTGTTTTTGTTTCAAAAAACTCAAATGAATTAGCTTATATTTATTCAAAGAAAAATAATTTGTTGTATACTATTATATTAGCAGTTGTATTTTTTATAAGTACATTATTTATAACTAAGAGTAACGAATTTATATATTTTATTTTTTAACGAATTATGAAAAGCAGAAAAAACAATATTATTTTTATTTTAATTTTCATAACACTAATGATATCGGTTCTGGTGTTAAATTTAATTATTAGACCTGTTAAAATAAACAATATTGTCGATATGAACAATTACAGCAGGGATTTATTATATACGGTCATCAATCAGGGGAAAAAACATAAATTTGATAGTGTTGCAATAGGCGGTTCGGGATTAAGAAGCGCAATCAAATTTGGTGATAGAACAATGGCTATTAATCCGCAGGGAATTGCACCTATTGAACTTTACAATTTATTAAAATATTTTTTAAGCGTTCACCCCGAAGTTAAAAAAGTATATGTTGATATGGAATTTAATTCCTATTTTACTTGTTTTGATAATTATACAATCCCTAAAAACCCGACAAATTCCTTTCAAGATTTCCTTAAATTATATTTTTCATATAATGCGACATTAAACTCTTTTAAAATTATCTCTGAGAAAATTAAAAATAATTCAGACAAAGGACCTCACAGCGTTGAATTATCAGGTGAAGATAATAACGGTATATATTATGTTGCTCTTCCTAATCATAAATTTAGTTATGAAAGAATATGCGAATATGATAACATTTCAGCTTTGGGGAAAATACATGATTTAATACAAGAGAAGAAATTACAAGCATATTATTTTATACCTCCCGTAAATGCATTATATCTTTCAGATGGCCGTGACATGGGGTATTACAAAAACATACAGAATTTTAAAAAACAAATAACAAATATTACCCCGTACTGGGATATGTCTTTTGTAAATAACTTAACTTCTTACCCTGTAGGATACATATTCTTAGATGTTTATCATGCAAACAGTAATTTTATTTCTAAAAAAGTGTTAAATACAATATATGAAAAAGAAATTGATTCTTCTTTCGCTGTTTATATAACAAAAGATAATGTAGATAAGGTACTTAAAAAGCAAAATGAATTAATTGATGAATATATTGAAAAAAATAAACAAACTGTTAATTCACGAAATAAAAGAGAATCTTACGATTCAACACAAAAGTTATATTTAAAAGATTATCCCAAAGAATTGCAGGACTTATATTATCAAAATTTAAATTAAATTATTGATATTAAAAAACCTGTATGGCATAATTTACTTATATATGTTTAAATCATTAGTAAAAAATTTAATATTATTTTTATTTACAATTATTATCCTTACTTTCGGAACTTTCTTTTTAAACAAATATACAGACCCGTATGGCGTAAAAGAGATTTTGAATGATAATAATTTCAATTTGTTTACCCTAAGCAAAGATTTGTATTATACAACAATAAATTTATCCCAAAAAAATAAGTATGATTATGTATTAATCGGTGTATCTTCTGACAAAATGGAGACTATAACAAAACAAATTAACCAAAATTACGGTGGTAATATTGCATTTTTATGTTTACCGATTGCCCATTCAACAGAATTATATGAAACATTATCTTATTTTTTAAAAAATCATCCGGAAGTTAAAACTGTTTTAGTCTCTATGGCGCTTGAATGTTATATGAACCAATGTATATTTAATGAACCATTTAATACAAAGCCTTCAAACAAATACAATGATTTTATAAAATTATATTTTTCAATAGACACAAGCACTAAATCTTTAGAAATTTTAAAAGAGAAATTTATGTCTTTATTTAATAATAAAGAAGAAAATAACAATGAACCTTATAATAATGATATATTTGTCACTTATAACGAAAGAAGACATTATAATTGGGCCAATTCAACTTGCGAAAATACAGGTATAAATAATATAAGGAAAATACACGATTTATTGGAAGAACGTAATATCAAAGCGGTTTATTATATCGGGCCTTGTCATGCAAATTATTTAGCAAACATAATGTACAATAATAAATATCAAAACATTGAAAATTATAAAAAAGAAATTGCACAAATAACTGACTATTATGATATGTCTTTTGTAAATTATTATACTTCCGCTCCTTTAAAATATTTTTTTCTTGATCCTTATCATCCAAACTATTTAATGCTGGGTAAAAGAGTTCTAGAGTGCTTGTTCAACAATAATATCGACAAGAATTTAGCTGTTCATATCACAAAGGATAATGTTGACAGTATATTAGAAAAACAAAAAACTGATTTGATAAATTATTTTGATAAAAATAAAGCCTTCATTGAAAGGTGG
>CANRHJ010000084.1 GCA_947630355.1 Candidatus Gastranaerophilales bacterium
AAGAGGGCGTAATGAGCGGAAGCGGCAGCGACAGCGAATGACAAGCCCGAATGGAGCAAAATTTAATACGAATGCGTAGGGCAAATGAGCGGACTAATTAAAGAAAAAATGAAAAAAATATGTAAAGGAACACTCTCAAGGATAGAAAAGGTATCCTTAAATACTTATTTGATAGAAATAGACCTGCCGTATCAAATTAATGCAAAAGCAGGTCAATTTATATCAATCTGCTGCGAAGGTTTGACCCTAAGACGCCCGTTTAGCATATACTCACAAACCGATAATGTTATAGGAATATTATTTAAAGAACGCGGAAAAGGAACGGAATATATAAAATCATTAAATCAAGGAGATTTAATCGATATCATAGGTCCGCTCGGAAACGGATTTAATGTAAACAATAAAAAAGTATTACTTATAGGAGCAGGAATAGGCTCTGCACCTATGGCATTTTTAAAGACACAATTGGATAAAAAAGGAATAGAAAATTTATTTGCATCAGGATTTTTAAATAAAACGGAAATTCCATCCTGCCTAAGTGTAGACAGAATTTATACAGATGATGGTTCACTGGGTGAAAAAGGCAGTATTATTACATATTTAGATAAATTGATAAAAGAATATAATCCTGAAATTATCTGCGCTTGCGGACCTGCAATAGTTTTAAAATCAGTGTCACAATCGGGAGAAAAGTACGGAATTGAAACACAAATTGCTATGGAAAAAGTAATGGCATGCGGTATTGGTGTTTGCAGAGGCTGCGTAATAAGTATAAAAAAGGGATTAGAGATAGTGAATGCTACAGTATGTAAAGATGGTCCCGTATTTAGAGGGAGTGAAGTAATATGGCCGCAATAACAAATATACTTCAAACCGATTTAAACGGATTAAAACTTAAAAATCCTATAATGACAGCATCAGGGACATACGGCTATAATGATGAATATGATGAATTCATTAACGTAGCTGAACTGGGTGCCGTAATAACAAAAGCAATAACATTAAACCCCAGACAGGGTAATAAACATACACGAATAACAGAAACAAAAGCCGGCATGATAAACTCAATCGGACTTGAAAATGTCGGAGCAGAGATGTTTATAAAAGAGAAACTTCCTGTGTTAAAGTCAAAGAATATTGATTTCATAGTTAATATCGGCGGTTCAACAATGGAAGAATATGTAAAAGTTGCAAAAATAATGAATGATAATGGAGTAAAAGCAGTAGAATTAAATGTTTCATGCCCGAATGTGAAGTCAGGATGTATAGAATTCGGAGTTGACGAGGAATTGTTATATGAGCTGGTTTGCAGGGTAAGAGATGAATATAATGGCTATATGGCGGTCAAATTAACTCCGAATGTAACCTCAATAGAGAAACTGGCGCAAGCAGTGCAAAAGGCGGGAGCAAATGCCGTAAGTGCAATAAATACATTAAAAGGCAGCAGTATAAAGGTGGCGTGCCATAACGGAAGAATTGAGAAAACAACCGTAACGGGAGGATATTCCGGAATAGGAATAAAACCCGTTGCGATAGGAGCAGTAATCAGGCTGGCAGAAACAATAGATATACCAATAATCGGAATAGGCGGAATAGAAACAACGGAAGATGTAATAGAATTTATAGCCGCAGGCGCAGATGCCGTTCAGATAGGAACGGCTAATTTTACACATCCCGATACGGCACAAAAGCTTATAAATGGCTTAAGTGAGTATATAACAAGTAACGGATTTAAAGATTTTGAAGAATTAAAAAAAGAATTGAGGAAATAATGGAAAATGAAGTTTTAAAATTACTGGAAGAGTCGCAAGGAGTGTTGCACGGACATTTTTGTTTAACCTCAGGATTACATTCAGATATATATTTCCAGTGTGCAAAACTATATCAATATCCCGAAATTACTGAGAAAATAGGAAAAAAACTAGCCGAGAAACTTCGTGACATTGATTTTGATACAATAATTGCACCTGCAATCGGTGCGGTTATAATAGGTTACGAAACGGCAAAGAATGCAAAGAAACGAAATCTTTTTGTGGAAAGAAAAGACGGAGTTATGCAATTAAGGAGAGGATATACATTAAGGAAAGGTGAACGAGTAGTAATAATAGAAGATGTTATTACAACGGCAAGAACAATAAAAGAGACAATTGAGGCGATTAAAGAATTTGAGCCGGAAATTGCCGCAGTGGGATGTATAGTAGACAGAACAAAAGGTTTAACGGAATATAATATCAAGTCACTAATACAGATAGATCCGGTTGTATATAAACCGGAAGAATGCCCGTTATGTAAAGAGGGAATACCGATAGTGAAACCGGGCAGCAGAGAAGAAAAGGCAAAAGCATAATGGAACACTTGACAGATATTGAAAGTATTTCAAAAGAGGACATAACGGAAATAATCAAACTTGCAAAAGAATTTAAGCAGGGGAGAAGGAAGTCTGATGTGGAAAACAAGACTTTGGCATTAATGTTTTATGAAAATTCAACCAGAACAAGATGCAGTTTTGAAATAGCAGGTTTGAAGCTGGGTATGAATATAATTAATTTTGATGCGCCTCATTCTTCATTATCAAAAGGGGAAAGCTTAAAAGATACGATAGAAAACCTTTATTTTCTGGGTGTTAATGCCGTAGTAATAAGACATTCACTTTCCGGTATAATAAATAACGTATTAAAGCAGGTAAAATATCCCATAAAATTTATAAACGGAGGAGACGGTACCCACGCTCATCCTTCTCAAGCGTTATTAGATTATTATACAATGCTTGAGAAAATCGGTACAGTGGAGAATAAGAAGATAGTAATAGTAGGGGATGTGGCACACAGCAGGGTTGCCAAGTCGAATATTATGCTGCTTAATAAATTTGGCGCGGATATACATTTGTGTGCACCAACATATTTACAATTTCAAAATAAAGAAGCATTTAATGTCAAGTATCATAACAACAAGGAAGAGGCAATAGAGGGTGCAAATGTAGTTATGCTGTTAAGGGTTCAAAATGAACGCCATGAAAAAGAAGGGTATCCTGACTCCGGTGAATATAAAAGGTTATACGAAACGGATAGTGAACTGTTAAAGAAATATGCCGCAAAGGATGTAATATTAATGCATCCCGGTCCTGCTAACAGAAATATAGAAGTATCATCGGAATTATTAGATAACCGTGTAGGTAAAACAATACTTGAACAAGCACAAAACGGAGTATATGTCAGAATGGCAATACTTAATATGCTTGAGGGAAAAGGGAAAGAGGTATAAATGCTTCTTAAAAATGCCAGAATAATAAATCCTGAAACGAATTTGGATAAAATATCAGACATAAGGACAGAGGAAGATAAGATAAAAGAAGTTGGTGAAAATCTGCAGCCCGAAGGTGAAGAGGTAATAGATTTAACGGGAAAGACGGTAACGCCGGGTTTGGTGGATATGCACTGTCATCTGAGGGAACCGGGATTTAATGCCAAAGAGACCATAAAAACCGGCATATTAGCGGCAATAAACGGCGGATATACGGCAATATGTCCTATGGCAAATACAAATCCGGTTGTTGATAATCCCTCAACATTGATATATGTAATCAATAGAGCGAAAGAAGTCAGTGATATAGGGTTTTATCCTATTTGTGCCGTAACAAAAGGGTTGGGAAACGAAAAAATCGTAAATGTTTCGGAATTGCTTGATAATGGAGCAATAGCATTTTCGGATGACGGCAGACCAATTGAAAATATGCGTTTACTTAGAGAGGCGTTGAAATATATTAACTCCCATAATGCAATAATAATTTCACATTCTGAAGATTCGACTCTTGCATTTGGCGGGTGCATAAATGAAGGTAAGGTTTCGGAGAAACTCGGATTAAAAGGGATACCGTCTTTAACGGAATCTTTAGCTATAGCGAGAGAACTTGAAACAGTAAGAAGTATAGACGGAAGGTATCATTTTGCACATGTTTCAACAAAGCGTTCCGTTGAGTTAATTCGCCGCGCAAAACAGGAGGGGCTAAACGTGACAGCAGAGACGGCTCCTCATTATTTTTCACTGACACAAGACGATATAAAAGATTATGATGCTAAATATAAAGTAAATCCTCCGTTAAGGACAAATGAAGATAAAGAAGCAATAATAGAAGGTTTAAAAGACGGAACAATAGATGTAATAGCAACGGACCATGCACCGCATACGGTTCAGGAGAAGTTGATGCCGATACAAAATGCGCCTATGGGGATTGCCGGATTTGAAACATCTTTAGGATTAACTCTGACAAATCTGGTACATACGGGGAAATTAACACTTATTGAAGCGATAGAGAAACTTTCGTATGCTCCCTCGTGTATACTGAATTTAAGTAATCAGGGGAAAATAGAACCGGGAGCTCAGGCAAATTTAACGGTTATGGATTTAAATGAGGAATGGACAGTGAAAGCATCCGAGTTTAAATCAAAATGCAGAATTTCACCATTTGACGGTATGAAGTTAAAAGGAAAGGTGAAAATGACAATAATTAAAGGTAAAATATACAATATAGGATAAATAAAATGCAAATAAGACCCGAAATCAAAGAGAAAATAGTGTTAGCACTGGATGTGGATACGGTAGAAGAAGCGAAATCGCTTATTACCGAGCTAAAAGATTATGTAGGAGTATTTAAAATCGGACTCCAAATGTATACAGGTAACGGATATGAAATTTTTAATTTTATGAAAGAACAAAACATAAAGTTTTTCTTTGACGTAAAACTTCATGATATACCAAATACGGTGGCAAAGGCAGCCGGGAATATAGTAAGGCACGGTGCTTCGTTTTTTAACCTGCATACGACAGGCGGTGAGGAAATGATGAGAATGGCATCCGAAACGGCAATAAATACCGCCAAAGAGCTTGGAATGCCTAATCCGGTAATTCTGGGAGTAACCGTACTGACAAGTATTTCGGAAGAGAATTTACAAAAGGAATTAAAGGTGCCGTATAAGCCGAATGATTATGCTCTTCATTTAGCGCTAATGGCAAAAAAAGCGGGACTTGACGGAGTAGTTGCAAGTGTATGGGAAGCAAAAAAGATAAAAAACGCATGCGGAAAAGATTTTAAAATTTTATGTCCCGGTATACGTCCGGAGTGGTCAAATAAGAATGATCAAAAACGTTTGGCAACGCCTTCCCGTGCAATTAAAGAAGGTGCTGATTATTTAGTTATCGGGCGTGCAGTTACGTCTGCAGAAAATAGGCTGAAGGCTATTCAAATGATATACGAGGAGATTGAAAATGCGCTTTTGACTCAAAATAAATCTTATGCTGCATCAAAAGGAAGGTTAATACTTGAAAACGGGATGATATTTGAAGGAGAGTCAATAGGAGCGGATGGTACATCGTACGGAGAAATTGTTTTTAATACTTCAATGGTTGGTTATCAGGAAATATTAACAGACCCCTCTTATGCGGGACAGACCATAGTTATGACATATCCTGAAATAGGTAACTACGGGATAAATAAAGATGATTTTGAAAGCGGGAAAATTCATGCAAAAGGGTTTATCGTAAAAAATCTTTGTGAGCATGAATCACATTATAAAAGTTATACGTCTTTAAGTGATTATTTAAAACAAAATAATATTGTGGGTTTAAAAGGAATAGATACAAGGTATCTTACACAAATTATACGGAATTTCGGAGCTATGAACTGCGCAATAACAACAGGCGATATTACACCCGAAATCAAACAAAAGATGAAGGAATACAGAATAAGTAAAAATATAACTCTTGATGTAACGACGTACAAAATAGAGAAATTTTCCGGAAGCGGAATAAAACTTGCGATAATAGATATGGGGATAAAAAAGAGCATACTGGATAATTTCAGGGCCTTGAACTGTGATATAACGGTATTTCCGGCAGATGTAAAATCAGCAGAAATACTGGACGGTAAATTTGATGCGGTATTAATATCAAACGGACCGGGAAATCCCGAAGATGCGGTGCAGGCAATAGAAACCGCAAAAGAATTATTAGGGAAAATAAGGATATACGGAATATGTCTGGGGCATCAAATATTATCAATAGCTTTAGGTGCAAAGACCTTCAAACTAAAATACGGTCACAGAGGCGGAAATCATCCGGTTATAAATATACAAACCGATGAAATATTTATAACATCGCAAAACCATAACTACGCAGTTGATGAAAAGACACTCCCCGACAATACAAAAGTAACATATATAAATTTAAACGATAAAACGATAGAAGGTATAAGCTGCGAACAATATAAAATAAAGACGGTACAGTTCCATCCCGAATTAACAGCAGGGCCATATGATGCAAATAAGGTAATAAGAAGCTGGATTCAAGAAGTTGAACAAAGTAAAACATATACAGTGTAGAGGAAAGAGATAGAAAAATGCCGATAAATAAAGATATAAAAAAAGTATTAGTAATAGGTTCGGGACCGATAGTAATCGGGCAGGCTGCGGAATTTGATTATGCCGGTGTGCAAGCCTGCAGAGCTTTAAAGGAAGAGAATATAGAAGTAGTTCTGGTAAATTCAAATCCCGCCACAATAATGACTGATGAAAATATAGCGGATAAAGTATATATTGAGCCGTTAACATTGGAATCATTAACATACATAATAGAAAAAGAAAGACCATACGGAATAATTGCAACATTAGGCGGTCAAACAGGACTAAATCTTGCCGTAAAACTTAATAATGAAGGTGTTTTAGAGAAATATAACGTAAAGTTACTGGGTACAAAAATAGACTCAATAAGAAAAGCCGAAGACAGAGAGCTGTTCAAAAATCTGATGCTTGAGATAGGAGAACCTATACCTGAAAGTGATATAGTATCAAGTTATGAAGATGCGAAGAAATTTGCACAAAAAATAGGATTTCCTATAATAGTACGTCCTGCATACACTTTAGGCGGAACAGGCGGCGGTATTGCAAATAATTACGGTGAGTATGAAGAAATAGTATATACAGGATTATCTTTAAGTCCGATTTCACAGGTACTTGTTGAAAAAAGTATAGCAGGATACAAAGAAATAGAGTATGAAGTAATCCGAGATGCAAATGATACGAGTATAGCAATATGTAATATGGAAAACATAGATCCTATAGGAATACATACGGGTGACAGTTTTGTAGTGGCGCCCACTCAAACACTTACAAACAAAGAATGCCAAATGTTAAGAAGTGCCGCATTAAAAATAATAAGAGCTTTGAAAATAGAAGGCGGATGTAATGTGCAATTTGCACTCGATACCGTAAGTAATCAATATTATGTTATAGAAGTAAATCCCCGTGTAAGCCGTTCTTCCGCTTTAGCTTCAAAAGCTACGGGATACCCTATTGCAAAAATTACAACAAAAATAGCAATCGGATATAATTTGCATGAAATACCCAATTCAATTACGCAAAAGACAGTTGCCGCATTTGAACCCGCAATTGATTATGTGGTAACAAAAATCCCCAAATGGCCGTTTGATAAATTTAAACACGGTGACAGGATTTTAGGTACAAAGATGAAAGCAACGGGTGAAGTAATGGCAATCGGAAGGACGTTTGAAAGTTCTTTTAAGAAGGCTGTAACTTCAATAGAATCGAAATATACAGGGCTTTTAAGAGGCAGACATTTTGAATGCAGCGAAGAAGAACTTAAAGCTTTGCTTCATGTTCAGGATGACAGAAGAATTTTCAGAGTGGCTGAGGCTCTTAACAGAGGTATAAGTGTAAATGAAATAAGCAAAATTACCAAAATAGATAAATGGTTTATATATAAAATTAAGTCGCTGGTAGATTTTGGGAATAAGTTAAAAACGGAAAATTTAACCCCTGCCATATATTTAGAGGCAAAAGAAAAAGGATTTTTAGATGAAGAAATAGCTAAATTGACTCAAAAAACCATTGAAGAAATAGAAAAAATAAAGAAAGAGAATTCCATCAGTGCCTCTTTCAAAATAGTAGATACATGTGCGGCTGAGTTTAAGGCATATACTCCGTATTATTATTCTACATATAATGAAACAGATGAGTCAGATGCGGATAATACCGATAAAAAAATCTTGATATTAGGTTCGGGCCCGATAAGAATAGGACAAGGGATTGAGTTTGATTACTGTTCGGTGCATGCCGCTTGGGAAGTCAGAAATAACAATTATAAATCTTTAATTGTAAATTCAAACCCTGAAACTCTATCAACGGATTTTGATGTTGCAGATAAATTGTTTTTTGAACCAATGCATATTGAAAACATTATGAATATTATAGAGAAGGAAAATCCGGAAGGAGTAATGGTGCAATTTGGCGGACAAACAGCAATCAATTTGGCTCCGAAACTATATG
>CANRHJ010000085.1 GCA_947630355.1 Candidatus Gastranaerophilales bacterium
TTCAGAATTGCTTATTTCATTTTTATTTTTTCTATCTAAAACAGCATTATCTATTGTGTTTGTATTTATTTCATTCGGAAATCTGTTTATGTTTGAATACGGACTTCCTCCGTAATAAGGAGGTCTGTGATAATGGTGTCCGGTTCTCATCGGATGTCCTGCTCTATAGTGATTTGACTTAAATCTGTGTCTCGGCAAATTGGTTCTGTAACCGTTATTGTAGTTGTTGTTATAGAATATGCCGTTTGAACTCCCGTAATTATGATAAGGACAATAATTTCCTGAATTATTTAAAAAATTTGCGAACTCATTTCGGTAAATTCCGCTGCTTCCTCCGTATGTTTCTATTGCGGGTGTAAAGCCGGTTATACCGCCGTATGTCGGTGATGTTATATTGTTCCAAAAATTTTTAATTGCACTCCTTTTAGTTGTTTTTATTTCTTCTTTGCCGTAATTTACGGGATTAACTCCCATATAAGAATTTGATAATTTACTTAGAATATCTATTCTTGAGTCGATGTCACCTGATTGACTCATACCCAATAAATCTGTTTCCAAACGCATTAATCTTGCAGATAAGCTGTCATCTTCAAATACCTGACCGTATTCTCTTTGTTCAATTTCGGCAAGCCTGTCATCCGTGTAACATATACCATCTGCCGCCATATAAAATATAAGTAAAATTGTTATTCCTATTTTCAACAACATCATTTTTCTCCTGTTATTATTTAGGAGTAAATGTAAATTATTATAAATAGTCATTAAGCTATATTTTTAGAATAATTATTCCAAATTCTTTAAAATAAACAAGGTTTCATTAACGTCGGTAAGTAAATTATCAAGTTTCGTTTTTAAGCTTTCTTTTGTATATTGATTATCAGGCGATGTATAAGGCATATATTTTTCGCTCGCATACATCTGTGTTCTGAAGTTTGCACAATCTCTTGCCTCTGCCGATAATTGTATCAGCCTGTTATAAGACATATAGTTGCTTTCAGGTTTTGTTTTATATTCTTCTTTTACATATTCCACATTGTCTATAAGATTACTTATTATCGCGTTGAATTTCTGTATGTCCTGATTTGTATTCAAACATCTCCTTAATTTTTCCAAAATTAATATTATACTGTTTATGTCATGAAGATATTCCGTTGTTTTATCCTTCTTTATGATTATATCTATATAATCATCATTTTCTCTGGGAACGGGTCTTAACTTTTCTTCATTTTGTTTGTCTAACTCGTTTATGCTGTATGGAACTTGTGATTTTTCGGAACCTTCTTTCCTTAAATATTCAAACTCCGCTTCCACGTTAGGGAGTGTGCCAACATATCCCGCTCCCATACCTGTTATTGCGGTAATTATTATTAACAGCGTATTTATTAATTTCTTCATAATCTAATTATACTGAATATAATTCCGAGCCGCAACCTTAGTATTGCTCACAAGCCTAAATATGCAAATTTTTTTTGAATAAACTATTTTAAATAATTATAAAATATGTTCTAATAATATTGTCCCGAAAAATTTTGTGTACATATTCAAACGCAATATTTTTAAATGGCATAGGTTACAAAACAAATTTTATTGTTTGAAACCGAATTAAATAAAAGGTGGATTATGAAAAAAATTTTTGCAATTTTAATTTTGTCTTTTTTGATTTTTACTTCTTGTATAAAAAAAGAAACCAAAGAAAGTTCTTACGATAAAATCATAAATCGTGACATCTTGATAGCCGGTGTTAAAACCGATTCTAAACCATTTGGCTATATCAGTAATATAACCGGTGAACCTGAAGGTTTTGATGTTGATATTGCTAAAATTATTGCACAGGATATTCTGGGCTCGGAAAGAAAAATTAAATTTGTCAGTGTTGATCCTAATACCAAAATTGAAGCATTAACCTCAGGTGAAGTTGATATAGTTGTCGCAACAATGTCAGTTACTCCTCAGAGGGAATTATTCGTTGACTTCTCAGTTCCATACTATTTTGCGGGGCAAACAGCCCTTGTTCCTGAGGACAGCAGTATATATACATTCGCTGATTTGAAAGATAAAACGACTATTGTAGTTCTGGGTACTACTGCCGAAAAAAACATAAGAAGAATAATTCCTACGGCTAAAATAATAGGCTATCAATCTTATAAAGAAGCATTTGAAGCCTTTTTAAACGGCGACGGAGATGCAATAAGCTCTGATAATACCATCCTCGCGGGATTTCTCATTGATCATCCCGGATACAGACTTCTTAAAAATAAAATAACAAAAGAACCTTATGCCGTTGCTTTCGCTAAACCTCAATTTGAAGGTGATGATAAACTCAAAAACAGTATTAACGTCGTAATTAACAGACTCCATAAAGACGGTACTCTAAATAAATTAAAGCAAAAATGGAAACTTAAATAATTAATCTTACCTGACAATTATGCAAATATTAAATTCTGATATACTTTATTCTGAGCAGCCATACCGTTTACAAAATTCCAAAAATTATTATTGTTATTTTCTTTGTCATCAACTATTTTTATGCTGTTGAAATACATCTCTTTATTTTTAGTATCTATAACTTTAAACTGCATTTTTATATCCTCTGTATATATAAAGTATATACAAATACAAAAATTGTCTAAAATTGCACTTTTGTTAAGTTATGTAACAAAAGTTATATATTAATGCCGCAATCGGCAATCACATCTTTAAATTCAGATGTTAAGACTTGTGCAAATACTTGAGGATCAATTTGTGTAGCAATCAGAGCCATCAGCTCCTGCGGCAGCTCATCTGTCATTGTCATTAATTCTTCCGTATTTAATACCGTAAGACATTTTAAAATATCTTCTTTTTCCATTGTCATAAAGGGTTGTATCATGGCTTCCGGTGAAAATTCTTCAAACAAATCCGGCTTTTCTTTCAGAACATTTCCTATTAATTGTTCTTTCCCCCGTTTTTCCATACTTAATATTGCATCCGCAAAATGTTTGTCGTCCATTTTATTCATTTTTTGTAATATTGAATCTTTATCCTCATAGCAAGGTTGACCGTTGATTTTTTCCATCATCTTTTGTAATTCTGTTTCATCAACTTCTTCCATACCTTTCATTAAGATATTTTTGTTTAGTTTTTCGGACTTAAAAAATTCATCTAAAAATTCTTCGGGTAAGACTTTTAAAAATTTATTTATGTCCATATTCTTTAAAATAACTACGGATAATGCTTCGGCATCCATTTCCTTCATCAGTTCCAATATGCCTTCTTTTGTAAATATGCTTAAACCCAATATTAATTCTTGGGGTTTTAAAAGAGCCATTATTTTGGTTAAATCTTCTTTATTCATATTAATCAATATGAGATATCTGTTTTTAGGATTTATTAGTTGAAAAACTTTTGCTAATTCTTTCGGGTCGGATGTTATTTTTATTAAAAAATCGGCAGCAAACTTGTTTCCTTGTTCCGCCTCCTGAACCATAATTTCCCGAATGCTTTTATTTCGGTACTTTTCAAGAGCATCCATACCGATATGATAATATCTGGTTAAATAAGATAAATCTATGTCTAAGCTTATCATTTTGTCTTTTATCCTAATGTTTATATTATAATAAAGTTTTTTTTAATTTAAAAATTTTAATTAAATCACAAAAAAGTAATAAAAATTTACATTTTTCTCCGCTTTTTTATAGAATCATTTTAATGATTATTTTATAATATTGCTTGGGTAGTTATGAAAAAATTATTATTAACAGTTTTATTATTATTTACAATTATTTTAACGGTTAGTGAAAGTTTTGCATCTCAAAGCATTGACGACAAAAAAAAGGAAATTATTGCTTTATATAACTCAAATAATCTTGATGAAGCATATAAGTTAATTTCTTCAATGACTGAAGATGAGAGAGATTATGAGGTTTGGTATTTGTTGGGTAATATTTCGCAAGATTTTAATAATGATACAAATGCCGTGTTTTTTCTGCAAAAGTCAATTTTACTCAATCCTGATTTTGATAAAGCGCATTATAATTTGGCGAATATATATCTTAAAGAGAAAAAGTATAATACTGCCATAAAAGAATATAAAACGGCAATAAAAATCAATAAAAATTTTGCATATTATTATTATAATCTTGGCTGTGCATATTTGGGCATCAAAGACTATAAAGAAGCAAAATCGGCTTTTTCAAAGGCTGTTAAACTGAAAAACGATTTTGCGGATTTTTATTATAATCTGGCATATACTCTGAAACAGTTAAATGATGATAACGGAGCTAAAGAGGCACTTGATAAGTATAATCAATTGAAAGATGAAGAGAAGTAGTTATGTATGATTATTTAAAAGGGACTGTTATTACAAAACAAGCTGAGTCATATAGAGGTGCTTATATCGTTTTGGATGTTAATAATATCGGATATTTAATTAACACGGGCAAAAGCACGATTGAAAGGCTTCGGGAGGAAGAGGCTAAAATATATGTTTCTTTAAGTCATAAAGAAGATTCAATGAGCCTTACGGGATTTATTACAAAAGAGGAGCGTGATATTTTTAATATTTTACAAAGCGTATCCGGAATTGGGGTAAAGCTTGCTCTTTTAATATTGGATGAATTTTCCATAGCAGAATTAGTGGATATTATGATTAGAGAGGACTTTAAAGAACTTTCAAGAGCAAAAGGAGTCGGAACAAAGGTTGCACAAAAAATCATTCTTGAACTCAAAGATAAGCTTATAAATTGGTCTAATGTTACTCCTGTAGATGTTGCTGATATTGAAATCTCAAAAGATATTACTCAGGATGCCGTTGTTGAGGTTCAAAGTGTTCTTATCTCATTAGGCTATAGCGCTAATGAAGCTAAAAATGCTA
The DNA here is from genome assembly GCA_947630355.1 of Candidatus Gastranaerophilales bacterium. Classification (GTDB taxonomy): domain Bacteria; phylum Cyanobacteriota; class Vampirovibrionia; order Gastranaerophilales; family Gastranaerophilaceae; genus Avigastranaerophilus. Next base: position 4,853 of record CANRHJ010000085.1, read on the forward strand.
TAAAAGAAATATTAAAATACAAAAAGGACTGTTCAAAGACAGAGGATATATTAAAATATTCACTTGAATATTTATCAAGGTTAGCTTAAAAGAGGCAGATTATGAAAATATTATATGCGGCATTTGAACTTGCACCGTTTACAAAAGTCGGAGGACTCGCGGATGTTATGGGCTCTCTGCCTAAATATATTCAGGATAGAGATACCGAAATCGCAATATTTACTCCGCTAATCGGCAGTATCGACAAAGAAAAATACGAAATTAAAGAACTCGAAAACTCAAGGCTTCAATTAAGATTCGGCTGCGCAGAGTATGTATTTACTTTGTCTATGTGCAAGCTTCCTCATACAAATATAAATGTATTTTTTATAGATAACCCAAAGTTTTATTCCTGTTTTAACTGCGTATATCCTCAAGGAATAGACAGCTGGTATGAACAGGAAAGATTTATTTGTTTTTCTAAAGCTGTACTTGAATACGCCAGAGCTTTGAATTTTAAACCGGACATAATTCATTGTAACGATTGGCATACTGCTATGATTCCCGTTTGGATTAAAACATCATATAAAAATGATGAATTCTTTAAAAATGCAAAGACTGTATTTTCAATACATAATCTGGCATATCAGGGAAGATATTTCCCTGAAATATTAGACTTTGCCGGGATATCGAGAGATGAAACATATCATCAAGACGGGCTTGAGCATTGGGGAAATCTTGTCTGGATGAAAGGTGCAATTAATTATTCCGATAAAATTATTGCCGTATCTCCCAAATATGCTAAGGAAATTCTGACATATGACTACGGTGAAGGAATGGATTGGGCTTTAAGGAATAATCAATATAAGCTTGAAGGCATACTAAACGGAATAGATTATGAAGAATTCAATCCCAAAACAGACAAACATATAAGTTTTAATTATGATATAAAAAGCATAAAAAACAAAGAAAAATGCAAACAAGATATTTTGAATGAATATTGGCTTGAATATAAAAAGGACAGACCCCTGATTGCAATAATCTCAAGGCTCGTGGAACAAAAAGGGATAGACCTTTTAAAAGCTGTCGAAAATGAATTGAGAGAACTTGAAGCAGATATTATTGTTTTAGGAACGGGAGAAAAGCGTTACGAAGATTTCTTTGTATGGTTAAGCTATAACTCAAAAAATATAAGGGCCAGAATAGAATACAGAGCCGATATATGCAATAAAGTATATGCGGGAGCCGATATGTTTTTGATGCCGTCAAGGTTTGAACCTTGCGGACTATCCCAGCTGATTGCTTTAAAATACGGCACAATCCCGATAGTAAGGGCTACAGGCGGACTTGATGATACAATAAATGCTTACCCGATGGAAGGCGCTGACGGTTTCAAATTCTATAATTACAATGCGCATGATATGCTCGGAACAATCCAATATGCAATCAATACATATAAAAACAAAAATGAATGGCAAAAACTTATTAAAAATGCCATGAGTGCTGATTTTTCGTGGGATAAAAGCGCGAAAAAGTATAAAGAAGTTTATAAAAGTCTTATTTAAACAGCTTATATATACCCAAAATATTTTATAAGTTTAGGCTTATAATTGTCTCTAATATATTGTGCAAATATTAAGGGTACTTTTTCTATATTTTTACCTTTAAGCGGTTTTGTATTAATAATCTTATTCTCAGGGAAATCATCTTGAGAATACAATGTCAAAATAACTATTTCAGGCGGAATTCCAAACCTGAAAGGTCCGACATTACCTATTCCCGATGTAACATATAAATGCTTATTGTTTTCAACAATATACCCTTTTATAAACCTCTGATCATACATTGATGAACAAAATACTCCGCCGATATACGGAAGATAAATTTGACCGCCATGTGTGTGTCCTGCCAGTGCAAGAGAAATATTTTTCGGTAAAAGAGGAAATGTATCAGGGTTATGAGTTAATACAATTACAGATTTTTGAGTTTTATCTATTAAATTGAAATTATAATCATAATGCCAAAAGTCTTTCAATCCATAAATATTCAGCTTTTCTGAATTAATATCAACGGCTATTAATTCATCTTCCAATACTTTAATTTTTGTTTTCTTAAGTAAGGGTTTTATAAGTAATTTAGAGTCATAATCGTGATTTCCCAATACGGAATAAACACCGTACTTGGCATTTAGTTTTGATAATATCTTGGGTATGTTATCTGCTTTAACTTTCTTTGAATAGTAAATTCTTAGCGAATCAAAATCACCAAGTAAAAATATAATATCGGGCTTTTCTTTATTGGTTTTATTTACAAATTTTTGAAGCTGCTTTTCATTTATTCCGAGTCCGCCTATATGAAAATCCGACATAATTGCAACTTTTAAGCCGTTGTGTTTACTGCTAAAGTTAGGGAGATATAAGTTATAATGTTTTATACAAATTAACTTCGGTTCAATAAAAGCAGCATAAATAATTAATAAAAAAGATAAAGAAAGCAGTGTATACCATATAACGGCAAATAACTTTTTATAGTTCATCATAAGCCCTTTTAATTTCTTTAATATCCTGCCACATAAGCCACTTGGGACTGCCCTTTTCTCTTGAAGCGTTGCGAAGCAGATATGAAGGATGGAAAATCGGCATCATCTTTGAACCGTAAGGACCGTCAAACCATTGACCTCTGACTTTTGTAATACTGCCTTTATCGGGCAAAAATGTATTTAAGGCAACCCTGCCGCATATTAATATAATTTTAGGCTTTAAAATATCAAGCTGAGCATCCAAATATTCTTTGCACGCAGCCTTCTCTTCAGGCAAAGGGTCTCTGTTTTCCGGCGGTCTGCACTTTATCGTGTTGCATATATATACATCTTTATCTCTTGATAACCCAACACACTCAAATATTTTGTCCAATAACTGACCCGCCCTGCCTACAAACGGTTCTCCTTTTTGATCTTCCCAATAGCCAGGTGCCTCTCCCACAAGTACTAATTTACTGTTAGGATTACCTGATGAAAATACTATATTCGTTCTACTTCTTGATAACGAACATTTTTCACAGTACATACATTTTTGTTTTATTAATTCTAACTCTTCCTTCATAATCTTATTATATTCGATAATTTTTCAAAAAAAAGGATTAACTTTTTCGGTTAATCCTTTTTTTATATTTATAATCGGTATATTACATCATACCGCCCATGCCGCCCATTCCGCTCATGTCGGGCATGGCTGCGGGAGCTTTTTTCTCCGGAATATCAACTACGGCAGCTTCTGTAGTTAAAAGCATGCCTGCTACTGATACCGCATTTTGAAGAGCACTTCTTGTTACCTTAGCAGGATCAACAATTCCCGAAGAAATCATATCAACATATTTATTAGTCATTGCATCATATCCTTCGTTCAAAGGTAACTTCTTAACCGTTTCAACAACTACTTCACCT
>CANRHJ010000086.1 GCA_947630355.1 Candidatus Gastranaerophilales bacterium
TGATATGATGATAAGTTTCCGGTTTGAACTCCGCTTTTAACACTACAAGCAATAGTTCCTCCGCCTAATGAACCTTCAGGAGTATTGTTTGCAGAACTCTGCATCTTTATTGTTGCATTTAATTGTGATGTATAATTACTGCTTGAATTTGATGATGTTGTTACAGGTATATCAAATAATGTTTCGCATATCATCTTTGCCATTTCAAACGGTGTCGTATGATTTACCCTGTATGTCGTCATCATCGGCTTCTTATCAAATTTATCAACAATCTTTTTTGCCATTTGATAATCATTTTCCGTTCCGAAAATCAGCAATTCATTACGCTCTGCATTTGTTGTTACAATCGGACCGTAAGATAAACCGGGAGCATTTAATGAAAATATGTTCGTATTTAAAAATTGTGCCAAATATGCCGCATCAACATACTTTACCGGGAGTACCGCTATGTTATCTTTTGTTAAATTTAACGTTTCCGCCTGGTTTGTTGCCACTACCAGCATTGTCTTATCTTTAATTACATATGTTAAATTGGTCATTTTCATAACCATTTTAAAAGCATCTTCCAAGCTGACATCAACCAAATCCAACGTAACATTTCCCGTAACGGAAGAGTGGAATACAATGTTCAATCCTGCCTTATCGGCAAACATTCTTAATACCTGCTGTACATCCGTACTGCGCAAGCTCAATGTTATCTTTTGTCCCGCAGCTTCATTAAAATTCACATCGCCTTCCAATCTTATTTTATTTGGCGTTGAATAATCAGTTCTTACTGCCGGCTGGTTCATGTCATATACAAGAGGAGCTGCATTCCCTATATTACTCGCAAGTAATGACACACACCCAGTTACCGCCAATAGTTTCGATATGTTTTTTAAACTTCTTTTCATAATATATGCTTATACTCCTCTAATTATTATTCTTATATCTACCTGCAAATTTATTTTCCAAATTAGCAACAGCCGGTCTCTTCTCTAACGAGCCTCTTGTAAACAGTTCACCTACTGATGCTACATAACTGTTACTTTTATATTTTATCTGTACGCAGTCTTTTGTTATACTTTCTATCGTATATCCCGATACTGTATCGCCTACTCTTACAAATTGATCAACTCCGTTTAAGTTAACTATCGCTGAGGGACTATTTTCATCGTACATTATTCCGGATATCTGGGTTTGTAACAATTTTGTTAAATTTTCATCGGCAACTGATTTTACGGGCGGTTCTATGATTTCAAAACCCGTATTATTTAACAAATCTTCACTTTTATTCTTGTCCTCTATTACCGGCGGTTTAAACGGATTTGTTCTTGCCGCAGGATTATATGTTACCATTATTGTATCATTTTCTTTACCTACATTTGACAATAATCCTCCTTCAGAGAATATATCATCGTTATTATTTTTTTCTTCCGGAGCCGGTTGGTCGGATACTGTTGCCACTATTTCGGTTCCTTCATTATTTTCTACCGGTATATTTGCTTCTCCCGTCTGATTATTAAAGTCAACACTTATCATATCATTATTTGCATTACCGTCTTGTTCAAAGAAATCATCATTTGGGGCATCATTCGTTTGTATTTCAATTCCGCCTTCCGACGGAGCTGCAACTGTTTCCTGTACATTATTGCTTACACTCTGTCCTCCTGATGACGAACGCTTTGTTATAAAGAATACGGCACCCGCTAACAATAATAATACTAATATAAGTACAACAATTATTATGATACCGTTTCCGTTGCTTTTATTATTTGACGGATTTTCATAATCATCATCTTCGTCGTCATACTCTTCATCACTATTCTCATCATATTCCGTATTATCATAATCGGAGTTCTCTCCGTCTTCTTCATACGTCTGTTCGGAATATTGACCTGCTTCGTCTTCATATTCCTCAGGATAATCTTGTGATTCTTCTTCCTTATATTCTTCCCACTGATTTTCGTTATCTGCCATATCTCTCACTCATTATTCCAAATATGCTTCTTTTTTTTATTTTACACGCATTAGTTAAAATGGGCAAATTAATTTTTATCCGCATTGTTTATTATTTTAAGTTTACGTTGCTTTACTTTTTATTTCGTCAATCATATGCAGGAATTTTTTATTTTTTATTCTTAAAATTTTTAAACAAAAAAGGCGGCACCCAGATTCGAACTGGGGATAAAAGCTTTGCAGGCTTCTGCCTTACCACTTGGCCATGCCGCCACCTATCAAAATTAAATAGCGGAAGACGGGACTCGGACCCGCGACATTCTGCTTGGAAGGCAGATGCTCTACCAACTGAGCTACTTCCGCTTAGGTTCTTTCTTATATATACTACAGTAAAAAATTTTATTTCGCAATAGCATTTCATATCAGATTTTTTATACCGAGATATATTAATACAATTCCGCCGATTATTTCTATCACCCTCGATATACTTAACCCTGAACGGCACTGTGCCGCCGTTTCATCGCTATAACTCTCACTTTTTAAAGCCGATTCTTCAATATTTTGTTTCGCATCTATATTGCACAATTTCCTTGAGCATATTATTGATGCACTCCAATATCCTGCCATACTCATTATTGCAGTAATTATTCCAATCACCGCCGCTACATTTATATATTCGACTTTTACAAATTTTAATGTTACTCCCGCACCAAATGCATCTATACTCGTCGCTAAAGATAATGTTAATAAACACACTATACTTATACACTTTTGTATATTATTCTCTTTATTCGCCAACGCATTTTTTATAAATTTTATTCCTAAACATGTAAATATTATAAATACAACTATTTTTGAATACGGAAATAACTGTTTATAAAATAATCCGCCAATGTTTCTGCCGGCTATCGGCATTAAAAATTGGAATAAACCAAAGCTAAAGGATAATTTTAAGGAGTTTGATATCCTGTTTTTTGTTAATAAAGTCCCGTACGAAAAACTTACAAGCATTGCATCCGTTCCTAATGCCAATGATAGTATTATTATTTCAACAATATTCATATAATGTTCTCTTTTTTAGTACTTAATCGGAATTTCATTCATGTTTTTTGCATAACTTTCTCTTACATTATTTTAATATAAAAAAAAACCGCTTTGATTAAAGCGGTAAATAAGTGTTCTCTTTCCCTGTAAATCTTTTATGCGGAAGCTTCCGTTGCTGCATTTTCAGCATTTGCTGCCGCTGCTTCTTGCTCTGCTTTTAACTTTGCTTGAGCTTTCTTTGATAATTTTTCCCCGGTCTTTTTAACATAATTTAATGTTCCGTCTTCGTTACATTTATCTATTAAAAATTGAACCGTACGCGTTGGTTGGGCACCTTTTGATATCCAATCCAATGCTGATTTCTTATCCAGTTTCATTTCTTTTGTTTTCGGATTATAGTAACCCAATTGTTCTATCGGCGCCGTTTCTCTCTTTGTTGTTGAGTTTAAAACAACTATTCTGTACATCGGGTTCTTTTTATATCCTAATCTTCTTAATCTTATTTTAACCATTTGGTTTTCTCTCCATTTTACTGCTTGTTTTTATCTTTGACGATTTGTCTTTTGCAGCCGTTGAACTTTCAAGCCGTTTTTAGAGGATTGCTTTTTTCGTTCCTTATTATCAAATCATAACCATAATAATTTATCAAGTGATTTTTTTTTATTTTTGTAACTTTACTTAAACATTTACTATTATCTTATTTATTTCTATATAATTATTTATTATGAATAATAAATCTCATGAATTTAATAATATAGAAATTGTTATAAGTGACTTCGACGGAATATTCACAGATGGCACTCTTGAAGTGTTTTCCGACGGCAGAACCTCCAAAAAAATAAATTATAAAGATATTATGGCAGTCTCAATTCTGTTAAAAAACAATATAAAATTTGCCGTTGTTTCAGGTGAAACTTCTTGCGCCATTGACGTACTCAAGTCAAAATTCCCTCAGATTATTGCCTATCAAAATGAACGCAACAAACTTAATATTGTTAAAAATATTTTAAATAATTTTAACATTAATCCCTTAAACGTTTTATATATCGGAGATGATATTAATGATTCGGAATGTTTACAATATGTCGGACATCCAGCTACCGTGAAGGATGCTCATTACAAAATTAAAAATAAAAATATCCCAAACATATTTATTACAAATGCAAAAGGCGGACAAGCCTTTAGAGAAATTACCGATTTAATAGTATGAAAAAATTTTTTACTCAAATACTTAATAAAATTAACAAGTTTGATAATTATACAAATCAATATTTAAAACTGTCAAATAATATTGAAATACCTGCTTTAGCCTACACAAACTGGGGTTTGAAATTAGCCGATGAAAAAAACTTTGATTCGGCTATAGAAAAACTTGAAACTGCGGTTTTAATGTCCAATCAAAATCCCAAACCTTGTATCAGTCTCGGTGTAATCTACGCCAGGTTAAAAGATTACAAAAATGCCGAATTATATTTAAAATATGCAATTAAACGCGATTCGCAAAATGCTTATCCTTATTCTGTTCTAGGAAGTGTTCTGACTGCTTCTTCAAAATTCAGCGAAGCGGAAGAAAATTTTAAAAAAGCGCTTAAACTGGCACCTCATGATTCTGAAATTTATTTAAATTACGGTGTTTTTTACATCAAACTGCAAAAAAAAGTTAAAGCAGTTGAAATACTGAAAAAAGCCAAAGCCTGTAATCCTTCAAATCCTCACGTATTATTCATGCTTGGTATGGTATTATTTGAGCTTAATAAAACTCAAGAAGCTTTCTGTGAATTTAAATTACTTGAAGAATTAATACCTGATTATAAAAATCTTAATTATTATTTGGCGCTTTGTTATAAAAAAGAAAAAAATTATATGGCTGTTCTTGAATATGCACAAAGAGCCTCGAATGAAAATCCGTTAAACCCCGATATTTATATCTTACTGGCTCAAAATTACTTTGACTTAAACGACAAAGATAAAGCTTTACAAACCTTTGAATATGCTTTTCAAAAGGGTATTTCGGATTTTGAATTATTTCTTGCTTGGGGGATATCCCTTATTAGACTTAACAATATTCAAGAGGCAAAAAATAAAATACTTAAAGCTTTGGAAATTAAACCCGATAATGATAATGCTTTTTATCAATTGGGATGCTGCTTTTTTAAAGAAAATAATACAGAAAGAGCTGAAGAACTATTCAGAAAAGCTATTGAAATTAATCCTGAAAATTCTTCAGCTTTAGCAGATTTAGGTATTTTATTGTACCGGAAAGAAGATTTCCGTTCCGCAGTAAGTATTATGTTTAATGCAATTGATTTGAATTCAAAAAATTCTTTTTTGTATTTTTACATAGCTAACACTTATTTTAAAGAAGGTAAATATAAAAAAAGTATTGAATTTTATGATAAAACGTTGGAATATTATCCTAACCATACGGAAGCTTTAATTAATTATGCCATTACACTGCTGAGAACTGACAGTATAAAGGAAGCTTTGAGAAAAATAAGATCGGCTTATCATATCAACAAGAACTCAAACAAAATTATGCTCATATATGCTCTTTCAGCTTTGAAAGCAGGAATCAATTCTGATGCCGTTGAAAAAGCTGATTTACTTATTCAAAATATTGAAAATAATAAACGCCAAAAAGATATTAATGAGTCAATATCGTCCGACACAGAACTGTTTTATGCCGTTTTAATTAAAGCTCAAGCACTCATTAATTTGAATAAAGCACAAGAAGCTGTTGATTTATTATCTTCCTTAGATGAAAATATGAAAAACTCGGATATTTTTTATTATTTATCGTTTTTTGCTTATAAAATACTTGTAGAAGATAATCCGTCGCAATATAATAAAAACATGTTCCAAGTTTATGCTGATAAAATTAATAAACTTAAAGGGAATAATTTGGAAATAAATCCGGTAAATTCTTATCTGAATGAAACATTAAATATAAACAAAGGGTAAAAAAGTGGGAATTATAGTTCAAAAATTCGGAGGCACATCTGTTGCGGACGTTAATAAAATTCACAATGTAGCAAAGGCGGTTATTAAAGAAAAAGATAATGGTAATGATGTAATTGTGGTTGTTTCCGCTATGGGGCATACTACGGATTATTTAATAAAATTAGCAAAGGAAGTCACTCAAAAACCCGATTCAAGAGAATTGGACATGCTTTTATCCACCGGTGAACAAGTCTCTATTGCATTATTAACTATGGCAATTCAATCATACGGTTATAAAGCACTAAGCATGAACGGGCAGCAAGTAGGAATAATCACTGAATGCATACATTCAAAAGCAAGAATTGTTGATATAAAAACAGACAAACTGAAAAAACATCTTAATGAGGGAAATATTATTGTAGTAGCCGGATTTCAAGGTGTAACACCTGACGGTGAAATTACAACTCTCGGACGGGGAGGAAGTGATACTTCCGCCGTTGCTATTGCTGCCGCTATTAAGGCTGACAGATGTGACATTTATACCGATGTTGAAGGTGTTTATGCTACCGATCCGAGAATTGTTCCCAATGTTCTTAAAGCTGATACTATTTCTTATGAAGAAATGCTTGAACTCGCCAGAGTAGGAGCTAATGTACTTCATCCGAGAAGTGTTGAAACCGCAAAACAGTTTAATGTTCCTATCAGAGTCAGAAGTTCTTTTAATCTTGATAATTTAGGTACTTTAATTATAGGAGTTGAAAATATGGAAATTTATAAACCGGTCGCTGGTATAGCTGCTGATTCCTCTCAAATAAGAATTTTGATTTCAAATCTTCCGGATATACCTGGTACAGCAGCACAAGTGTTTGGCGCACTTGCCAATAAAAATATCAGCGTTGACATGATTATTCAATCTTTAGCTTCTAACGGCACTAACTCTATTGCTTTTACTGTCGATGAAAATGATTTCGACTACTCTGTTCAAATTGTTAATGATATTAAAAATAAACTAAATGCCGGTGAAATTTCCATAGATAAAAATATTGCCAAAGTATCAATTGTAGGTGCCGGTATGGTCGACAGACCGGGTATTGCGGCTGATATGTTTAAAGCTTTGGCTGAAAATGATATTAATATTAAAATGATATCTACAAGCGAAATTAAAATAAGCTGTCTGGTTGAAAAAGAAAATGCAAATAAAGCCATTAAAGCTTTATGTAAGACATTTGGTCTTGAATCAAACGTTGAAGCTGTTGTCAAAGGTGATTTGCCTAATTTATAATCTTTCATGCAGCAAAAGGTCACAGCAAAGAATTAAATTAAAAAACCATCTTTTTTAATTTTTATTTCTGTTATCTTTCAAATACTGTTCTTCAATACTATCTATTCTGTGATGCGCAGATTTTGTACTTTGTTCGACTATTGCCATTCGTTCTATCAGACCGTTGTGTTTATCTTGTTTTTCTTCCAGTCTGTTTATGTGCTCTTCGATATATTTTATACTTTTGGTATAATTTCCTATTGCAATACAAGCAGATATAATATTTATTATGAAAAGTAATATGAATTCACTATTTAGCTGCACTGCCAACCTCTTTTATTTATTATTTGATATATGTCTACAAAAAATGCCATCATATTGGATTTGAAATTTCCGTTACCCTGCTGCTTTAATATTGTTCTGAAAATTAATGACGTTAATCTTCTGTATTGCGCAATTGTCATTGAATTTTTCAAAATTTCTTCCAATATATATTTTTTAAATTCAATTAAATAATCATGGACCATTGAAGCGACAAGGAAATCGTTATCGGTTCTTGAACCTATCATTCTCCAGAAAATTCTTGGTATATCCGCTCCATTCCACCTGTAACCTTTTACTATGTCAAATATAAATTCACGTTTTGTAGTTTTTACCGTAACATTTATACCGTTCTTTAATTCAAACGGATATTTCTTTTTTTCTTTTCTTTCTTTTTTTGTATCTTCCTTACATATTATCCTTACTTGAATTTCAGGATTAATGTCGAAAGATACATCTATAATATTTTCTTTTTTCATTTTTATAATCCTTCTCCGTAAAATATGAACACGCTAAATCACTTATGGCTTTTATTTCGACAATAGATATTGATAATCATTAAACTCAAAAAATTTATCCAGCTGCTTTGCGCTGATACCTAATAAAGTTCCAATCTGTTCCACATAAGGGTTTCCGCGATAGAAGTTATTAGCTTTTAACTCTATCTTTAAAGCCTTTATATCTATAAATGCGCCTTCGGGTTCCTTTGG